>JANXQG010000021.1 GCA_025356915.1 Planctomycetota bacterium
CTGCGTTGAGGGGTTGCCCGACGAGCGGTCCCGGCCCCGCGCCGCTGCTGTTGAAGATTCCCAGGTCGTGCGCCGTGGTATTGCCGTTGACTTCCTGAATCCTGAGGTTATCGCCGGTGGGGTAGGCCGGATCGGGCTCCAGGCGTACGGTCAAGCCGGTGGAAGTCACGTCCACCTCGACCGTTCGCACCGTTGCGATCGTTTGTCCCGCCACGACGACTTGTCCCGTCGGCGGATGCTGCATGATCAGGGCGGCAACATCGCCCAGCGTGTTGGCACTGCGGAGGTCGACGATGCTTGTGTTATGGCCGTCGAAAACGGCGATGCTTCCAGGCGCGACGCCTTGGCCGCCGTTGAGATCGGAAAGCCGCGTGTCTTGCGATAGCGCCGTCGTTAGGGCCGATCCTTGGATCGGCTGGGATATTGCTCCAAAGGCCTGGTCGCCCGTGACGCTGGTGGCAAAAAGCTGGTTCAGATCGACATACGACTGGACCGGATTGCTGCTGCCGGAGTAGACGATTTTTCCCGCCGAGTCCATTGAAAAGGGCGAGGTAGCCGTGCTGGTGCCGCCGAACAGTTGGCGGCCGTTGATCTGCTGGTTGCCCAGCGTGAGCATCTGTTGAATTGCCTGATCGATCTGCTGCACGACGGCCTGCCGCTGGCCGTCGCTGGCCGTCGCGCCCACGGCGCTTACGGCGGCGGAACGGACCGAAGTTAGGATACTCGAAACGTTGGTGAGGGCCGAATCGGTTTGGTTCAGATAGGTCTGGCTGGTGCCGATGTTCGTCTTCAGTTGGTCCTTGCGTTGCAGCAGGCTCTGGATGCCCATCACCTGCAAGGCCGAGGTGGGGTTCTCGCTAGGCAACTGATACTGCCGTCCCGTGCTGATCTCCGTTTCCAGCCGGAACATGTCCGCCTGGCTGAAGCTGAACTGGCGGATCAATTGGTCGCGAACGAACTGGCTGCTAACGCGAGCGGAGGAGATACCGGTGATGCTGCTCATGGTCGCGCGGGCCTTGGGATCGGCAATTCCATAACTATTGTGTTTCGCGCACACACCGAGTGTGAGCGGACGGCACACGGAGTGTGCCTGCTACTTTACAACTGGACGAGCATGGTCAATAAGTCGTTCAAGGTGGAAATATATTTTGCCGAGGCCTGATAGGCTCGCTGATAGGCGAGCATGTTGACGGCCTCTTCATCAATGTTCACGCCGCTGACCGCCGTTTGTTGGCTGGCAAGCGACGCTTGAAATGTGTCGGCGGCACTGGCCGACGCCGTGGAGTTGGCCGAGGCCTGGGTCAGGCTCGTGGTGATGCTATTGTAAAGCGACTGGATCGTGGAGCCATTTTGCGTTTCCAGCGGCAACGTGAGGAATACGGCCAGGGTCTGGGCGTTGGTCGTATCCTTGCCGACTCCCTTGCTGCTGGCCGCGAACTTGCTGGGGTCTTGCAGAAGCGTGTTATTAACCCCCAAACTGCCTGCCTGGGAACCGGTGAAAAACGTGTTGATTCCCAAGGCGGCCAGCGTGCCGCTCGTATCGCTCCCGAACGCGAACTGGGTATTGGCGTCGGTGGAGTTAATACTCAGCTTGCCGTTGACGACCTGGGCAGACAAGCCGCTGATGTTGTTGATCGCCGTGGTCAGGCTGTTGAGCGACGTATTATGGCCCGAGCCGAGCAGGGCGACCGGAATGTCGACCGTGTTGCTTGCCCCCGTCTGCTTGTTCATGACGATGATTTGCAGCGAACCATTGGTCGGTGCGAAAGGCAGGCCGGCCTGGTTGAGCGAAGCATTGGGATCGCTGATCGGGTTGAGGCCCGTCGTCTGCGCGTAGGCCGAAATCCCTTGCCCGCCGGAATAGATCTTGTTGAACTCACTGGTCAATGTGTTGGCAAAGGAATTCAACTGGTCCTGGAACCCGCCGAGCGCGTCATCGCGCGAGCTGATGAGCCCGTGCAACTTGCCGGAAGCCGGTTCCAGGGAAGTATTGATTCCCGCGATCTGGAGCGTGGAGATTGGCTGACCGTGATCCGAGGAATAGACCACTTCGATCTGCCGCGCGGCGCTGCCATCGATCAGGTAGCTGCCGCCGATGTAGATGGACAACGATCCGTCGGTTTGCGTATTGACCTGGATTCCGATCAGTTTCGAGAGGTCGGTCACCGCCTGATTGCGCTGGTCGGCCAGGCCGGCAGCGTCGCTGGGTAATTGTCCACCGCCGGTGACTTCAGCGATCCGCTTGTTGAGCTGTGCGATTTGACTGGTCAGGTGGTTGATGTCCGCGGCCATGCTGCCGATCTGGCCGTTGACCGCCGCGCGAAGCTCCACGGTGTTGTCGGCCATGCTGTTGATCGATTGGGCCAGCGACTGGCCTTGCATGACGGCCAATTGACGAACCGACGTGCTATCCGGCTGGTTGAGCACATTGGAGATAGCGGAGAAGAACCGGTTCATCGCGCCGCTCAGATTCGAGGTGCTATCGAGCCCGCCCACAATCGCTTCTAGTTCACTGTAGGTTTTCTTGAGGGTATCCGAACTGGCCTGTTCGGCGTTGGCATTGCGGAGCCGGCCCTCCAAAAACTTGTCGACCTGCTGGGTGATCGAGATGACTTGGACGCCGGTGCCTTGGACCAGAGCACCGCTGGTTTGGCTCGGCCCGGGGACGAAGTTGGCGGTTTCGCGGAGGTAGCCCGGGGTATTGGCATTGGCAATATTTTGTCCCACCACCTGCAAGGCGATTTCATTCGCCTTCAAGCTTCCGCCCGCCATCTGGATGGAACTAAAGAGAGACATGGATATTTCACGTTAGCATGGAAGGGTGGGCCGTGTAAAACGAGTCCCACCATCTTTCTTTCGGTGGGACTCGCCTATAGGCTCGGCCCACCCTACCTCTTCTGTCTACGCTTCCTGATTGATCAACGCACCATGGGCGCGCGAGGACTCCGCTCTTCCATAAGTCGGCTGAATCTGGCCGCCAGTCGCGATAATCTCTAACAGTTGTGAGAGATGAATAAGCGTTCGCTGAATGACGATCCAATTCGTGAGGTTTTGGGTTTGCAGTAACCTTGCCCGAGAACCTGCTATAGTGACCTGTCGGGCCAGTGATACCCGGTGGGGGGGTAGCAAGGCGTTGGTCAACGCCTGGATGCTGCCGGAGGGAAGTCCATCGCCGGCAGCTCGGGCTAAAAGTGCCTGGCGGCGGTTGAGACAATCCTGAAGAACGCCAAGCAGGCGTTCTTCTTCAGATCCGAGGACGGCTAGGCCCTCGTGGTCCATGGCCTCCAGCAGATCCCGCTTGCGATTCAAGACGGCCATCAGCTCGCCTTGACCGGTCAGGAGGTCGTTAAGCAGGGAAGCAATATCGGTTTCGAGCGATGGTTGTGTGAGGTTGGCGTTCATTGTAGTTGGCATGTTCGATTTACTTCCGCTGCTGCGTGAAAAGCTCGTACATCGGCCCGCTCAGCTTATCTGCGCTGGCCTCGGAAAGGTTCTTGGTGAGGATCTGGTCGAGTTGCTGTGTAAAAATTTCTTCGGCCTGCCCACCGTGGAAATAGGCGGGCTTGCCCTGGCTCTTTCGCATGGCCTGGAGCATCTGTCCGTAGAACGTCTCGCCTACGAACTGGTTGAAGGCTTTGCGCAAAGCTGGGTTATCGTCGCCCTTATTGGGAGGGGTCGGTAGTTTTGTGGCGGTGGCAGATAGAAGGTTGATGCTGTTCATGGGGCTTGGTTATTCGATGGTTAATGGGGCGTGCAGTTTTCCGTTGCGGTCCAATCCTTTGATGATTTCGATAATGTCTTCCGTCGGAGCGTGTACGGCATTGAGGGCTTCGACCAGGGCTTTGAGTTTTGGGGAGGTTGGATCGATCGGATCGACGCCGACAAACGGTCGCGCGGCAGTCTGGCCGCCCGCTTCAATCACCAGGTTCTTATGCGTCACGGCCACGGAACCGATTTCCACCTCGCCGCTGATGACGATCGTGCCTGTGCGCTCGTTGATGACCACCCGCGGAACCGTCCTCGGCTCCATGATCGGCAACGATAACACCTGCGAGACGAACGAGACCGGATCTTCGCGATATTGGGTCGGAATCTCGACACCGATATTGCCCTGGTTGAAGGCATGGGCCAAGGGTGCGTAGTTGCTGACCTGCTTCCCCATCTGGCTGTTGATCAGGTCGGCGATGTCCTGGGCGACCTGGAAATCGGCATGGTTTTTGTCCAGAACGAGCGTGATGCGGTTATCTTTCGTGAAGGCGTGAAAGAATTCCTCTTCCAAGCGGCAGCCTTCGTGAATGCGCCCGGTGTTCGGCATGGCGGGGTTCTCCATCGTGATGGCCCCTTCCGCGAAGGCGTAAACCCGCGGATGCTTGGGATCGGGGCCGATCAGCGGCGTGAGGAACAATCGGCCACCTGCCAGGCTCTTGGCCGAGCCGATCGAACTGACGATGCAATCGATCTTGTCGCCCTGGCGGGCACCGGCTGCCGGAATGGTGGCCGTGACGGTAACCAGGGCCACATTCTTGGAATCCTTCAATTCCGTCAAGGCACTCGCGCCCGGCGAATTGCCCATGATCGACATGATCTTGGCCACGCTGCGGATCGTCGGCAGGTAGCTCGAACTATCACCGGTCCCTTTGAGTCCAACGATCACACCCATGCCCTGGATGGTGCTCTCTTCCTGCCCCTTGATGCGGCAAATGCTTTTGAGCGTCAAGCGAGCAGCCTGGGCAGTGGGTGCCGAAGCCAGAAATGCCGCTCCAAAAATGACCAAAGGTACAAGGATCGAGGTACAAGGATGAGACAGGCGGCGGGTGTTTTGAGTCATGGGTATCATGTTTTTGTCTTGAACCTTGTACCTTGAACCTTGTACCTTGTACCTTGTACCTCGTACCTTGAACCTTGTACCTTGTACCTTGAACCTTGTACCTTGAACCTTGTACCTTGAACCTTGAACCTTGAACCTTGTACCTTGTACCTTCCTAGAACGGCTGCCACTTGTCGAGCCATTCCAAGGCCCAGCCGCGGCGGTAGCTGTCGCGAACGTGGCCCGCTTCACGCTTGATGATCTTCAGATCGGCAATCGTGTCGCTGATGACCGAATTGTCCGGCTTGATATCTTCCGGACGAATCTCGCCCGACAGCGAGTATTCCCAGTTCTCTTCGTTGTCGCGTACGCTCCAGGTTCCTTCCAGCACGCAATTGCCGTTGGGACGCTTATCGGCGATCCGGCAACTGATCACAAAGCTCATCTTGTCAGCAGTCACCAAGTTGCCATTCGCCTGGAGTTTGTTATCGACTTCGCCGCGGACTTCCGGCGCACCATTGGGCTGGCCGTCTGCGCCCAGGTCCATACCGTAGAACTTGATCCACTTGCTCAACTTCAGTTTACCGTAGCCCTGTTTCTTGCGATCGATCTTCCCCTCGCTCGTCATGGACGACTTGACCGAGACCGTGACTTTCACGATGTCGTTGATGTTGGCGGTTTTCGGTTCCGCGGGCATCTGGTAGGTCCATGAGGCATCGGCCAACGTCATGGGGGCACGTTGCTGCGGGGCACCATAAAGGCTATTATTCTGCGCCGCCACACGGCTGGCTCCACCACAGAGCATGACGCCCACGGCCATGGCCCACAAACTCGCGATCCGTGTAATGTAAAGTTTCATAACGGGTTTCCTTTCGTTATTTAGTGGGGCTCGCCTACGGTCTCCCCTCTCCCTTTTGGGAGAGGGGCA
>JANXQG010000022.1 GCA_025356915.1 Planctomycetota bacterium
CGAAAGCGCCCCTTGTCCACATCGCCCTTCCCCTTCCCAAGTCAGCCACAAGAAATAAAACGCGAAGGGGGGGCGGGGAGAGCAAGCAGAGCACATGATTTACGTGCTCGACTTTCCCTAGCCTTCGTGATGGCTGGGAAAGGGCTGCTCTTCCCGCCCCCCCCGCGACCACGGCGTTATCAAATGCGGTTTTTCCCGTCTTCTTCCGGTCTTTCAGGTAGGGGTCAGGTAGGGCAAATTAGCTCTTAATGTTTTATATTCGGCTTCTGACCTGTTTTACTTTATTCTGATAATCTCCCCATCCTCTTTTGGTTCCCTTCCCCTCCCGTGGAATTGGGGGTGATCAAAAAATGCTGGAAAAGTTGATGAATACAAATATCTATCCATTCCTTATCCGCGGATTCATCAACCCAGCATTTTTGATCACGATCCCCAATTCCACTCCCTTCCCGTCTCCTCTCCGCGCGCGCACCACGGCCTAGCAAACGAGAGCAGGCTATCAATTGCCACGGCAGTCATGCAATGACAACAGACTTGTAAATGACGCGCATCTGAAATAAAAAGAGGGCTTCACCAGAAGCCCTAACCGGCACGGCGGAGGCGACCTGCGCCCCCAAGGCGCACGGCGCCGGCCCTTCCCTTCGGGCTTGCAATGACCACGCGCCTGGAGGAATGTGGAATCAGCCGTGTAACTGGGAGTCACTGATCGGATTTAGTAATATTTCCCTACCTGCGTGTAGGAGTCGGTCGCGGGAGGCACGACCGCCGCCGACGGCCCTTCCCTTCAGGCTGGCAATGGACGCGTGCCTCGAGACATGTGCCTGTGATCGGGGCGTCGTCGTGGTGTGGAAGTGTGGCGTGGAGCATGTGGTTCGTAAAAGTTCTTTAGTACGCCTCTCTGTCTAATTTTTGGCGGTTTTGATCTCACGACCTCATTTGCTATGACGATGATCCCAACGAGGTGTTTATGTGGGCGGGTCTATATGCCGGTGTAATTTCTGCGGCGTCTGGCAATGCCGGTATTGTACGATCGCGGGGGCTTGAAGAAGGCGGCCATGGCTCCCCAATTGTTACCGTAGAACATGTCTATCGCGGAAACGAACGGCATGATGAACATGACCTTTGACCACAACGTTGGGTCTGGTACCGCTCCAGGCTCGTTTGGCAACCACGAAAGACCAGGCCAGTTGTCATCGACCTGATACGTTGGATCGAAAGTGGATGCGACTACGATGAAATTCACGAGAGGCGTTGGACGGAAACCCATAGACGCGAGCGAGGAATTACGGGGCGTGAGAGCAACATACCGGGCGTGGAAGTTCGACCAGGCTGTCCTATCTTGGGCGCTTAGCGCGATGTAATCGGCAAGGGTCGCGATAGCACTACCCCCATTGATGCGTTGTAATCGGGAATTACACCAAGAGATATAGCGTCCAGGACGAGCCCGCTGGAGGTGTCGATCAGATCGAGCCTGCCCAGAAACGTTGGAATCGCCGGGTTGATATCACATTGCAGGCTGTTGCTGTCTCCTTGAGATAAACCACGCTGAACGAACTTACGCTTGTCTATCACCGTACGACCGAGCGTCGATTCAGCCAAGAACAGACGTATACGGTACCATTCAGAGCCAGGCTTATCCCAAAAAACAGCGCAGACACCGAACTCGCGAAAGATAACTGCCACAGCAGAAGTTATTACGCACGGTGCATATCTATCAGAGATCGAGGGTAGGGTCTGGATAGCGACCATGCCGAGCGATAACAAACGCATATTGCAGCCCAGGAACAAAGAAAAACCCAGGACCGGCCCGGGCGCGTTGATCGTCCAGCTAGCGCGATCGGCGTCTGATAACGCAGACCATGAGCGTGAAACCGCTTGGAATTTTGCGCGCACTGTGGCCGTTTTTGACGTTAGGGGCCAATGATAGCCAGGAGCCGAACCGACGCGAGTAGAACTGCCAGACCGCACAAAACACATGCCGCCTATCATACCCGTAGCTTGCTCGCTCATCAATGGCCCTAACGTTTTTGCCATTAGGCCACTGTGATCTCAGCAAAGATCGGATGCGATGCCAAACCGGTGAGGGAATCCACGACCTGTACCCAGAAGCCATGGCGACCAGCCACAGCAGCCGCAAACGCGGTATACGGGTGGACTGCGTTTGAGGCAGGTTTGATTAGGATTGCAGCTTGCTCGAACCGGGGAATGCGTCCGGCTGAAAGCGGACCGGCGTGGTAGACAACCATAAACGAGTTTGCACTCGTAGGGGTTGTCCACGTAATCGTCATGGCAGTCCCAGCACCACCGGCGCAAGCCAACACCAAACCGGACGGAGCGGCAGGGGCGGTCGCTACAGGCGGGGTGTTGATCTGCACACCGCCGACCAGGTTGATGCGAGTATTGCAACGCACAAACCAGTTTTGCGATGTTAGGCGCTTAGGATTGCCGGTCCAGTCTGTTTCCAGATGGTCTATGGCGTATGTCTGCCAGGCAGCGCGTTGAACGGCAGAGAGAGCAGCCCAAGCGGAAGAGAACGTCGCCATGCGCGACCGCGCTGCAAGCTGAGCAGCGGTATTGGGCTGGGTGGGAGATCGGAACAATTTCATAGTGTTGAATCCGCGCCATTGGTTTGCAACTAACGGACCCAACTTGCCGCGAGCAGCGGCTGACATGAACGGCATAATCACTTTTGCCATATCAGGTTATCCTTTCGCTTCGGGAGAAACGCCGTCAAGATTAATGCGCTGGAGCTCGCTTAGCGTCTTTTCTAGCGTGCCCAGCAAGTCGTCTTCCGATTTTAATCGCATCACGACTCGAAGTAGCAGAGACAAGAAACGAGGCTACCAACGGGAGCCAGTGTAAGAACTGGTCCATAGTGGTCTATACCTCCCACGGAAATACCGCTATTGCGCCACTAGGAAACCGCTCAGCCTGATTTTGGCTATGGAAACGGATTCAGAGACGCTTCAAGCGTGTTGCTGCTGAGTATAGCCCAAAATTAGCGTTATCGCAACCGGCACTATTGCGGAATCAGAATAGAAAACCGAGCTTGAAAAAAAATCGATACCGAAGGAGGAGGTTGCGAAGTCGCAAGAGAAGGGGGTAATAGCGTCGGCAAAAACGACCGGCGACAACAAAAAGACGAGGTGCACAATGGAAAAAAAGTTACCCCGTGAACCGGAAATATGCGTAGATTGCATTCGCCGGATCCCATGCAGTATACGAAAGGCAGTCATCAACATGGGAGCACTGCTCCAGGAAGGAGATGAAACATGCTCACATCGCCAGGAATCAGATGGATCACAGTCACAGTTGCCGCTAGAGAGCTAGGGGTTAGCCCACAGCGCGTCAGACAGTTGATTAAAAGTGGCGGTCTAGCCGCTGAAATGAGCGGAAGTATTTGGCTGGTCAGTCTCAATTCGATTGAATCACGGAAGGCTAAATTAGAAAGAGAGGCCAGATAGCATGCAGCCAACAGGAAGTGGATGGGATGTGCCTGAAGATTTGGAGTCTGCGGGCGAATTCCGATGGTGGAAGATAGCCGCCATGAGAACGTTGAACCTCGTAATTATATCACACACGCCCATTTGGTATAGGGGACATTTCTACAAAGGGAGGATGGTTCCATGTCTGGGAGACAACTGCGCTATGTGCGCCGAAAGCGTTGGTTCCCAGCTTCGATACGTATTCGCGGGGGCAGACACAGTGACACAAAGGGTTGGTCTTTTGGAAACGGGGCAAAGCGTCGCAAGTGAAATACACGACCTAGCTCTACGACATGGACAATTACGGGGTCTGGTAATTGAGATCGGGAAATATTCCAGGTCCAAAAACAGTCGAATGGAATTGAGACCACTTGACCCGATGGACGGAACATGGTGGGCTAAATTGCCTATACCCGATATAGCAAAAGCATTGGAGCTAACGTGGCAAAGAGCCAATGCAATTCTACCGGAGAAAAAGAAAGATCGCGTTATAACGAAACCGTCTGATTATCTGGCGGAGGCATATAAATGACGATTTTTCCATCCCTAAAAAGGTGCTCCTTCAGGAGTTCGTTAACGTAATCGCTTACGTTCACTAGAACGTTCGCGATAGTGGGAGTCATAGTTATCGTTTTTGAGAAAGAGTGAGCTAACTACCACTACCAATCACGAGGAACAGGACGAGGGGCG
>JANXQG010000070.1 GCA_025356915.1 Planctomycetota bacterium
TAGCCGCTGCGCGGCAACCCTGGGCTAGAGGACATAACGCCGTTGGCGTAGGAAATGAATGGGCACGAGTTTCCAGCTTCGAGGCACCGGACACATTGTGGGATGGAACGAGTGAATTCCTTAAGTTGGTTCGTATGGGGGAGAGTGAAACGAGTTCCACCAAAAGCGGACCGCAACAGAATTGGTGGGGCTCGCTGCGCTCTCCCCACCCTACAGTTATTCGCGTTCCGCACCTTGAACCGGAAGAGCCATCAACCCGTGGTGGTCACGCCGGTATAAGGATTAAGCCCGGTGAGTGAATTGATCACGCTCTGGCTGTTCTTCAACTTGCCGATCGCGATGTCCATGTTATAGAAGGACAAGTACAAACGATCTTGCTCGACCTTGAGCCGCGCGTTGATCGAGTCGATTCGCAGCTTGTTGTCGTCGATCTGCTGCTGGAGCGCGTCGAGCCGCGACGACATGAGCGAATTGGTTTGGCCCCCGAACTGTTCAAGCAGGGTGTTGAACTGGGCCGAAACGCCCGTGTCCGTGGTGGTGAAAAACTGTTTCACCGCGGCCGGATCGGCGGCGTACTTGCTTTCGAGCGTGGCCTGACTAAAAGCCAACGTGCCGTCGGTATTCAGGGTGATGCCGACTTCGCCCAGGGATTGAATCGAGCCGTTGCCGTGGAAGCCGCTGCTGAGCAGGCTGGACAATTGCGTGTCGAGTTGCAGGGCGGTCGAATCGCCCGTCAGCGCGGCACGTGTGTCCGTCGTGGCGTCATAAGCTGTATCGGTCGTCAGTTCGGCGCGGAATTTATTGTAATTATCCACGAAGGTTTGAATGTTGGCCACGATGTTGACATTGCTCAACGAGACATTGACCGTCACCGGCTGGCCGGTCGCACTCTTGATTTCCAACGTAGCACCGGAAAGGACATTCTGAAACTGATTCGTCGCCGACGCGATCAGGACACTGGAGACTGGACTCGACGCATTGCTCAGCGCAAGGAGCGCATTCTGCCCATGGGCGGTTTCCTGGACCGACAGGCTCATTTTCGAGGTGTCGATCAGCATGTTGCCGACCTTTCCTGGCCGGGTACTCGTGAGGGAAAGGCGATAGGGATTGCTGGAACCGTCGTTGAGGATGCTGGCCGTGAGTCCGCCACGGAGAGTGTTGATCTTGGCCTGCAACGTGGTCAGCGTGTCGGTAGCGCTGATTTGGATAGTCTGCGTCGTTGACCCGTCGATCACCTGGCTGCCGCTGACGGTCGTCGCACTATTCAGGAGGTGCAAGTCGTGGGCAGTCGTCGAACTCCCCTCCGAAATGCTGAGCGTGCCCGTCCCGTGGGCCGTGTCCTGGATGGAAATGCCATCGCCGGTGGCATTGAGTTCGGCATGCGCGCCGCTCGTGGAGCGGTTGATCGCTTCGATCGCGTCGCCCACATTTTGGATGCTTTGATTGCTCAGATCGACCGTTGCCCGCACACCGGATGAATCCGTGATCGTGAATGTTCCGTGGGCGACGCCTGCACCGCCATTGAGACTGGCCAATTGCGTGTTGCGGGAAACGACGCGGAGATGCATGTCACCGCTGTTGAGAATGGCGGTGGTACTCGTCTTGTTGGTGCCAAACAGCTTGTCGGCTGTATTGTTGCCGCTGACATTGGCCGCAGTTAGCGTGCCGGTCACCCCGGAGGTATCGACCAGTTGGATGCCATTCCCGGCCGAGTTGATCTGGGCGGTGATCTTTACCTGCGACGCGCCTTCCTGACCGTTGTGGCTCTCGATCTGGCTGTTGATCTTGTTGGCAACGTCTTGCAGGGTCACGGAACCGGTCAGATCGATGGTAAGACCATTCCCGTTGTGGCCTGTCAGTTGCACCGATCCCAAGGTTCCGATCCCTTGACCGCCGTTCAAGCCGGAGAGCAAGACCGTCTTCAGTCCGCCCTGAAGGGACCGCCCGGTAACGGTGTCACCTGTGTTTGTCGCGTCGAGGCCCAAATCATGCAAGGCACCGGAATCGCCAACGGCCGTGAGGGTAAGCGGGCTGCTGCCGCCGACCGTATCCTTGACAACCAAATGGTTGCCGTCCGATCCGATCGATGCCTGAAGTTTTCCGCCGGACTGCGTGTTGATGGCGTCGATGACCTCGCCCAAGGTCGTCATCTTCGTGACGGTTGTCAGGCCCAGCGACGACGTGGTCAACGTCGATAGCCGGATCTGGCCGGTGGTCGTGCCATCGGCGAGGGTATATTGGATGTCGGACATGGTGGTGCCGGTCCGATCGACTCCTGCGCCGTCATTCAGCGCGTCCAGGCTCATGCCCGTGTAGAGTTGCAGCACGTCCTGGCCTGCGCCTGTCGTCGCGTTGAGGGTTGTCAGACCGAGTGACGCGGCGGTGCTGCTACTGCCCACCTCCTGGACCTTGAGAGTCGTGACGCTCTGCCCCGTATTGTCGATCAGCCGGAAATGGCCATCATCGGCGACCGCCGTGACATTGATCAAGCCGGCGCTGTTGATCGCCTGAAGCACGTCGTCCACCGTCTGGGCGTTCGAGAGATCGACCTGGGTGGATGCCCCGCTTTTGTCCGTAATACGGATGATTCCGCGACTGAATCCCAGCCCACCGTTGAGCGATTCGAGTTGCGCGCTCCGGTTAACGCCGTCGCCAAATCGAAACGCAAGCGTCCCTGCGCCAAGCGCGGTAGACGCGCTGGTGGAACCGGAACTGAGGAGCTGCTGGCTCTGAGCCATGCGCAACGGGGTGTATTGGTAGTTTCCCACGGTGGGGGTGCCCGTCACGGTGGCCGTCAGTGCGCTCGAGTCACTCGACGCTGCGTCCGTACTGGCGTAGAGGTCCGTTTTGCCCACATTCTTGGCCATGTACTGGAAACTGAGCAAGAGGGCGTTGAGTTTGGAGACCGCCGTCTGCTGTTTCGTCAGTTCGGTATTCTTTGCGGTGAGCGCATCGCGGGGTTTGGCGGAAATCGCCATCAGTTTAGTGATGGTTCCCGTGATATCGATTCCCGTACTCAATCCCGTGTTAGAAGAAATTTGTCCCATCGTCGAACACCTAAAGAAGTCCCAGGGAGTCTATAGCCCCTCTTCGGAGATTCATCGGCAATCCAAGCCTTCGGAGTTTAATCTGTAGGAATAAGCGAAGATGTAATGGCGAGCCCTATCAAAGCCTACGTCGCAATTCGGGGTTGTCCCCCGTTTGACACTCCGTTCGTCAACTGCTACCATTTTCCTAACAGTCCTAACAGTTTATGAATGATCAACCCTCGACAACTCGGCGTGCGACAAAGCGTGGCCGCGCGCGGCTCCATGCCATGCTTCAGGTCGTGCTAGACCGCACGGAACCGGCCGTTGAATGGCTGATTCGGCTCTGCGGTTGGAGCGCGATCCTGCTGGTATTCGGTATTTTCTTCTTCGTCTTTCGCGAAGCCTTGCCGATGCTTTCGGGCAAGCTGAACCTAACGGAGTTCTTCACGAGCCTGGAGTGGCGGCCGACAGCCGAACCCGTACCGCACTATGGCATTTTAGCCCTACTTGTGGGCACCATTTCGGTCACCGGCCTAGCGATGCTCATGGCGGTACCGCTGGGCCTTGGCGCGGCGGTCTACATTTCCGAGTTTTCCAGCGGCCGCATGCGAGAAATACTCAAGGTACTCATCGAGCTTCTGGCCGCGATTCCGTCGGTGGTCTGGGGGTTCATTGGCTACATGGTGCTGGGGCCGATCATCATCCGACTGACTGGCGCACCGGTCGGCGTCAATCTGCTCAACGGCAGTATTATCCTGGCTTTAATGAGTGTGCCGATCATCGTTTCCGTGGGCGAAGACGCGCTGAAAGCGGTGCCTGATTCGTATCGCGAGGCGGCTTTGTCGCTAGGTGCCAGCCGCTGGGAGATCGTCTATCGCGTACTCTTTCCGGCAGCCAAGAACGGGCTGTTGGCCGCAGTGCTGCTTGGCGTCGGCCGCGCGATCGGCGAAACAATGGCCGTACTCATGGCGACCGGCCACGCCATTCAAATTCCGCACAGTCTGGTCGATCCCATCCGGACGCTCACCGCCACGATCGCTGCCGAACTGGGCGAGGCCGTACAGGGTGAGCCGCATTACCGGGTGCTGTTTGTGATCGGGCTGGTCGTATTCGTGTTGACGTTCATCGTGAACCTCACCGCCGATCTTGTAGTCAAGGGGATTCGCAATGAACGAGCCGTTTGACGCAAAATCCTCGGAAAATCAATACAAACTTCTTGGGGAACTAACGGTCCCCCTGGACGATAGCGAACTCTTTACGGCCACGTCGGTCGAACATTGGAAGCAGGTCACTGAAAAGATCGCCTGGTTCGTCTGCCTGCTTGCAACCCTGGTCCTGATCGTTCCGATGATGGCGATCCTGACCTATTTGCTGGTCCAGGCATGGCCGGCCCTGTCGTTTTCTTTCCTTGTGGAAAATCCGCATAACTATATGACGGCTGGCGGTATCTGGGCACCGCTGGTGGGAACTTTTTGGCTGGTATGGATCTCGCTGTTGATCGCCGCGCCAGTCGGCGTATTAGCGGGCGTTTATCTCAACGAGTACGCCCGCGACAATTGGTGTACGCGGATCATCAACTTGGCCGTGGTGAACTTGGCCGGCGTGCCGAGCATCATCCACGCCTTGTTCGGCGTGGGGGCGTTTGTGATGTTCGCCGGCATGGGCCGTTCGCTGCTGGCCGCTTCCTGCACCCTGGCGGTGATGACGCTGCCGGTAATCATCACCAGCACGCGGGAAGCCTTGGCCGCCGTGCCAAGGGCCTTTCGCGAGGCCTGCTGGAACCTGGGGGCATCGCGCTGGCAAACCATCCGCACGATTGTCCTGCCGAATTCGATCAGCGGCATTCTCACCGGCGTAATTCTCCAAGTCTCTCGGGCTGCGGGCGAAACGGCTCCCATCCTGTTCACCGGGGCCGTGTTTTTCAGCACACTGCCAGAGTACGGGATCCAGGCATTCTTTCCCTACGGGCTGGGCGATCGTTGCATGGCGCTTTCAATGCATCTTTTCACGCTTTCGACCCAGGTCCGCGGCGTGACGCCGGCTCTCCAATATGGCACGGCCGTTGTGTTGATTGGCCTGGTGCTGGCCGTCAATAGTCTCTCGATCGGCCTGCGGGTTTACCTGCGGTCGCGGAAGAAGTGGTAGGATGACGATGGATCATGCTATTCAATTTGACGACGTTTCAGTCCACTACGGCGGAAAAACAGCCCTCCGCCAGATCACGCTCGCCATCCCCAAGAAGCAGATTTTCGGCATCATCGGCCCGGCCAACTCGGGTAAGACGACGCTTTTGAAGTGCATCAACCGCACCTTGGACTTCACGCCCGCGGCACGCGTCAGCGGCAAGGTTGTGGTAGCCGGTCGCGACGTCGCCGGCTTTCGTAATGTGTATGAACTGCGTCGCCGCGTGGGGATGGTCTTTCCGTTACCGGTCGGCCTTCCGCTTACGATCTACGAGAATGTCGCCTATGCCCCCCGTCGCGCCGGAATCCACGACCGTGCTGAGCTTGAAGTCTTGGTCGAACATTGCCTCCACCAAGCCATGCTCTGGGACGAAGTGAGCGATCGCCTCGACATGCTCGGCACGCGGCTTTCCGGCGGACAGCAGCAGCGACTAACGCTTGCCCGGGCACTTTCGCACCGGCCGGAGATCCTTTGCCTCGACGAGTTCTCGATCGCCATCGATCCAGTGACGACCATGAAGATCGAGGACGTGCTGCTCGAATTGAAAGAACAGATGACGATCGTGTTGGTCACGAACCTCGTGCAGCAGGCCCGCCGCCTCGCGGATCGCACCGCATTTTTGAGCGCGGGTACACTGATCGAAGAAGGTGAAACGGAAAAAATCTTTACCCAGCCGGTGAACCGGCTAACCGAGCGCTACGTCAACGGGGAGTTTGGCTGATGGCGACCGTCGAGCAAACACCGCTGCAATCGAGCATCCAGACCCGGGATCTGAACCTATGGTACGGAAGTTTTCAGGCGCTGAAGAACATTTCGCTGGACATCAAGCCGGGGTTAGTCACGGCATTGATTGGCCCCTCCGGTTGTGGAAAAACGACATTTTTGCGATGCCTGAACCGCATCAATGAACGCTACGGCAACGTCACCACGACCGGCCGTATCACGGTTCTGGGCAAAAACATCTACGACACGGACGTCTCGCTGAGCGAGCTGCGCAAGTCGGTTGGCATGGTCTTTCAGCGGCCCAATCCGCTGCCGATCTCAATCCGCGAGAATGTCCTATTTGGAGTCCGGATCCATATCCGTCAGGGAACGTACAGCCGGTCCGACCAGGACACCCTGGTCGAAACGTCCCTCCGCGACGTTCAGCTTTGGGACGAAGTAAAAGACAAGCTCAAGAAGAAGGCAACCTTGCTCTCTCTCGAGCAGCAGCAGAAGCTTTGCATCGCCCGATTGCTGCCGCTAAAGCCGCGGGTGATCCTCATGGATGAGCCTTGCTCCGCGCTGGACGCCGAAGGAATCGAGCGGATCGAGGCCCTTATCCACCGCCTGCGCAGCAGCTATACGATGCTCATCGTGACCCACAACATGGCCCAGGCTCGGCGAGCCAGCGACGAGTGTATTTTCATGCTGATGGGACGCACCATCGAACACGATAAAACGGTCAATGTCTTCCTCAACCCGAAGGAAAAAGAGACCGAAATGTACGTTACCGGCCGTTACGGATAGAATTAGAATGGAAACGCAGGCGGGACGCCTACGCTACTT
>JANXQG010000571.1 GCA_025356915.1 Planctomycetota bacterium
CCAGCCTCATCAAGGACGGCACCGGCAACTGGGTCCTCTCCAGCACCACCTCCAACTTCACCGGCACCACCGCGATCAAGAACGGCACGCTCTCGGTCGCCCTGCTGGCCAATAGTGGCACCGCCTCCTCGCTCGGTGCCGGCACCACGAATGGCACCATCGCCCTCGGCAGCGGCACGAACAACATCACCCTCCAATACACCGGCGCCACCGCCTCGACCAACCGCGTCATCGACCTCGCCGGCACCACCGGCGGCGCGACGATCGACCAGTCGGGCACCGGACTGCTCAAGTTCACCGGCTACAACGGCACCACCAACGCTCATACCGCAACCGGCGCGGGTATCAAGACCCTCACCCTCCAGGGTTCCACAATCGGTATGGGCGAAATCGCGGGCGCGCTCGTCAATAGCACGAGTGCAACCTCACTTGTCAAGGCCGGCAACGGCACTTGGGCCCTCTCCGGCTCCAGCACCTACACCGGCGACACGACGATCAACGGCGGAAAGTTGACCATTGCCAGCCCCGGCAGCATCAACGGCACCAATGCCATTTCCATTGGCGCGGGTCAATTGAACTACAACTCGAGTACAGCCCTCACCAAGAGTGCATCCTTCACCACTACCGGCGGTATCCTCAGCGGCAGCGGAACCATCAGTACCGCCGTTTACGTTTCCTCCGGTAACGCTCTGTCCCCCGGCGACAGTACGGGCACGCTCAATTTAGGTGGCCTGACTATTGCGGCCGAGGGTATTTTTAACTGGCAGAACAGCACCGTCAATACGCTGGGTACCCCCGGCACAAATTGGAGCGTTGCAAACGTCACCGGCGGATCGACCACGATCAACGTTGGATCGAAGCTCAATCTACAGTTCACGGACTCCAACACTAATTTCTCGAACAGCTTCTGGAACACTGCCCACGCCTGGGATATTATCACCGGCGGCGCCAGCTTCACGAACACCACGTTCGACAGTAGCTATATCGCCATCTATGTCAGTGGCGGCTCCGTGGGCGTGGGAAACACCATCCCCGACCGAGGCTTATTCTCGACGACTGTTTCGGGCAACAATGAACGATTGAACTGGACCCCCATCAATGACACGCTCATTGCCGTCTCGCCTTCCAGTCTCAACTTTGGCCGCGTGCTGTCGACGGCAATCGGAACGCAAAGCCTTACGATCAACCTCAACAGCGGCTCCAGCAACACCGGGGCAACGGCCTCGATAATCGGCGGCGCGACAGGTGCCACGGTCAGCCCACCTGCGTCTGCTCCAGGCTTTATTTCCGGGACCCAGAACTGGACGATTAACGTGGGGCTGTCAAGCACCCCCGGCTTACATAGCGATACGGTCTCCATCCAAAACACCGGCGACAGTGGTACGGGTCCATCCGGTGGCACCAACACGGGTAAGAACCAGAGCCCTGGCACCGTCGCCGTTGTCGGCACGGTCTTGGCCGATCGCTCGCTGGACTTCATTGTGGATCTAGGCAACATCGGCCGCCGGTTTGCTGGATCGACTTTTACCCTGACCGGACAGACTCTGAGTTTACTAAGTAATGGATCGCACGATAAGAACACTGATGTGACAATCGGCGGTGCCCTCTATGATGGAAGTGTAGGTCATACCTCCGGCACACTGGGCGGTCAGAGTGCCACCA
Source organism: Planctomycetota bacterium (assembly GCA_025356915.1). Taxonomy (GTDB): domain Bacteria; phylum Planctomycetota; class Planctomycetia; order Pirellulales; family Thermoguttaceae; genus JANXQG01. The sequence continues at coordinate 1,663 of JANXQG010000571.1, forward strand.
TCACGAATGTTGCGAATAGCGGCTACGGCGCGATCTCGGCCTCGCCGACGAATGCGGAAAGCACCTTTACCTACACACCCAACACGTTGACCAGCGCGCACTACACCGCCCAGGCGGTGGTGCAGCGAACTTTCAATATACCTGCGGTCCTCCTGGGCCGATTCCTGGCCACCGATGCCATTACGTCGGGGGTATCCGCGATTGTCGACAGTGCGGGTGAATACTTTAACACAGCCAGCGGCACCCTGAACAGATTTAGCACCACCAGCGGTCTCACGTTGGCCTTGAGTTACGGGTCGGCAGCTTTCAATGGTGACCTCGGACTACAGTACAACTACTACACGGTCGGCGGCACGGCGAGTTCCGGTGCCTTGAGCACCAGCTTCACATCTCACTTCACTGCGGAATTCGACTCGATTAATCCCGTGGTATTCAGCGTGACGGGTACGGCACTCGATCCGCGACAAGTCACCGGCACGGTTGGAGACCTCGGCGGTCCCTACCACGCAGGTACCCTCCTCAGCAGTCTGGTGAAGATGGGAACCTTCAGCAGTACCGGTGACCACGATCACAAGACCGACGTAACGGTGGATGGCACTAGCACCTTGCCTTTGACCTTCGACGGCACTAGCAATTCGCTGACGAAGAGTCTGACAGGTGCCGGAACGATCGCCCCCAGCGGTACGTTCTATAGTGCCCCGGTGGTCACGGCAGAGATCGGTCTGGGCGACACCTACGCCGACGTGGCGGTGGGCTATACGGCCAGCGTTTACTCCGGCAGCATGGCCTGGAATACTACCGGTGGAAGCTGGAGCACGGGCAACCATTGGAAGGACTTGACCCTGGTTGCGGGTGCGCAAGTCGCCCCCGGTTTGGATTCCAATTCCGCCTACAATAACACCGACACGGCCGTCTTCAGCGGTTCCGGAGCAGTCTTGCCGGTGACGGTGATCGACCTGAGCAGCGTGAACCCCAGTCTGGCAAGTTTGAGCTTCAGTAATTCGAGCTATACGCTGAGCAACGGCAGCCTGACCTTGAACAGCAGCACGGGCACGGCTCACTTGAACGTCTCCGGCGGAACGGACACGATCGGCAGCTTGCTGACCTTGACCAGTACCACGGAAATGACCGTGATGAACGGCACGGATCGGCTGAAAATCACCGGCAAGATCGTCGGAGCGGGCGGGCTGTTGAAGGACGGCCTCGGAACCTTGATCCTCAGCGGAACGAGCGAGTATACCGGCGGCACGGTCGTGATGGCCGGCACGCTCTACCAGACCTCCCGTTTGGCCTTGCCCGAAGGGCATGGCTTGACCATCGGAGCGGGTGCCAAGTTCATCTACGATCCCAATGGCGTCAATGCCGGGCCGATCTCCTTCCTCTCTTCGCCGCTTGCGGCTTCGCCCGTATTGACGCTCAATCCAGTTCCCGAGCCGAGCAGCTTGGCTCTCTTGGCCGCAGGCTTGGTGGTTGGATTGGGAGTGTGGAGGAGGAGAAATTGAAAATTGAAGCCTCTCTTGTCCGTGTTTTTATTCGTGTAATTATTATGGATAGGAAGCGCCCCCAGAATTGGTGGTCCCGTGTACGTTGGTCTCGCCCTATCACGCTGCTTTCTTGCGAAAATTAACCCTTTTTGTCAAGGGTGGGTTGCATTTCTCGCCAAACATAATTAAAACCTATGCAGTTCTCCCGAAAACCTATGCGGAGAGCCGAAGCGTTCAACGTCGATTCATGCGACTACCACACCCAAAACACTGAGAGGATATTTCCCAAATGGCAAAAGCTGCCCTTAAAGCTCCCAGCAAAACCGAGGTTTTGAACCACATCGCCGAGGCCTCGGGTCTGGACAAAAAGGACGTGGCCAAGGTGATTGACGCTTTGGCAGATGAGATCAAAAAAAATCTCTCTTCCCAAGGCCCCGGAGTCTTCGCAATTCCCGGCCTCGTCAAGATCGAGCGAAAGATTGTGCCTGCCAAACCAGAACAGAAGGGTGTGCCGAATCCCTTCAAGCCAGGCGAAATCAGGGACATTCCGGCCAAGCTGGCTTCCGTGAAGATTAAGGTCCGGGCTTTGAAGAACCTTAAGGACATGGTCGCATAAGCAACATTTCTTCCAGTAACTCCATCGGCAGCCCAACAACATTCGTCTCGCTGCCTGAAACAACATGGACCCAGCCCAGCCGGTCCTGGTAGCCAAAGGCACCGGCTTTGCCTTCCCACAGACCGCTGGCCAAGTAGTCGTTGATTTCCACGGCCGAAAGGTAATCCATCCGCAATTGCGTGACGGCAACACGGACCATGGGTTTACCGCCGGGCACGTTCCATAGACAAAGTCCGCTGATTACGCGATGATCGCGTCCGCTGAGCATCTGCAACATATTCCGTGCATGCTCTTCGTTCGCCGGTTTACCAAGAATCCGGCCACCGCATTCGGCCACGGTATCGCAGCCGAGAACCAGTCCCCGGGAGATTTTCGGCACGACGTTGGCGGCCTTTTGCCGGGCAAGACGGGCAACAAACTTTTCGGGCGTTTCTCGGCTGCAAACCCCGCATTCGGCTGATTCGTCCGGGACAATAATCTCAAATTCATAGCCCGCCTCGGTCAACAATTCGTGACGGCGAGGGGAGCGGCTGGCTAGGATAAGTTTGGGACGATCTTGGCGGTTCATCGTTTCGCAGTCATTTTGCATTTTTGAAATCTGAAATTTGAGATTTGCAATTTGCAATCAGTAACCAGTAATTATACTCTCCAACTCTCCCCATACTCCATGATCCTTTCCCCTGCCATCGACGTTCTCTACGAAGACAATCACCTGCTGGTGCTGAACAAGCCGGCCGGCTTGCCGACGATGGGTACGCCTGACGGAACGCCGACACTGCTGAGCGCGGCCAAGGACTACATCAAACAAAAGTATCAGAAGCCCGGGGACGTCTACCTGGGCATCATGAGTCGGCTGGATGCCCCCGTGACAGGCGTCATCCTTCTGGCTCGCACCTCCAAGGCCGCGGCGCGGATGACCGAACAGTTTCGCACACATGCGATCCAAAAGATCTACTGGGCACTCGTTGAAGGAACCCCATTTCCGGCTAGCGGCAACTTAATCAATTGGGTAATTCACGACGAACGGCACCGCTGCATGCACGTGGCCGACAGTACTTGTTCGGAGGCAAAGGAGGCACGCCTCGCCTACCGCCTGCTTTCCAACGACGGCCGGATGTCGCTTCTGGAAGTCGAGTTGGAAACGGGGCGAAAGCACCAGATCCGGCTGCAAATGGCCCATCATGGGCACCCGGTAGTCGGCGACCGCAAGTATGGCAGCCAATTGAAGTTCTCTTCTGGGATCGCACTTCATGCCCTGCGGTTGGTTGTCGCTCATCCGGTCCGTGGCGAGGCAATGCTCTTTGAAGCACCGCTGCCGAAGTCGTGGCCACGGGGATTTCCTACTTCCACAGCCACTTATCGACGGCGGCGGCCATGATGCGGCCCTGGTTGATGGCATGCACCACGAGCGATGCCCCGCGAACGGTGTCGCCCGCGGCAAAAACGCCCGGCACGGTCGACATCCAATTATCGACGACGACGTTGCCGCGGCTATCTATCTTCACGCCCAACTCTTCGAGTAGGCCGCTTCGGACGACGTGCAGGAAGCCCATGGCAATCAGCACGAGATCCGCATTCAGCACGAACTCGGTCCCGAGGGTCTCCTTCATTTCCCACCCCTTGGCACCGGGGAGCCAATTGACCTCGATCCCGAACAACTCGCGGACCTGCCCGTCGTCACCACGGAGTTCCTTGGTCAGAACGCTCCATCGCCGCTCGCAACCTTCTTCCTGGGACGAAGAAGTGCGCATGATTCGCGGCCACTGCGGCCAGGGAGTCTCGTCGTTGCTCTCATTCGGCGGTTTGGGCAGGATTTCCAACTGCGTCACCGAAATGGCACCTTGGCGGATGGAAGTGCCGACACAGTCGCTGCCCGTATCGCCACCGCCAATTACGATCACATGCTTGCCATTCGCGGTGAGCATGGGCTCTCTTCCGGCAACATGGTCGCTGCCGGCCGGCTGGTCAACGCCAGCCACGCGGCGGTTCTGTTGGCTGAGGAAGTCCATGGCAAGATGGACACCGCGGAGGTTGGCCCCGGTTACGTTCAGCGGCCGTGCTTGACCTGCGCCCATGCAAAGGCAAACTGCATCGAACTGTTTGCGCAGCTCAGCGGCCGTGATGTCGCGGCCGACCTCAACTCCCGACTGAAACCGCACACCCTCCCGCGACATCTGCTCCAGGCGGCGGTCAATGACCGTCTTTTCAAGTTTGAAGTCAGGAATTCCATAGCGCAGCAGGCCACCGATGCGGTCGTCTTTCTCGAATACCACCGTCTCGTGACCGGCCCGATTGACCTGCTGGGCAGCCGCCAAACCGGCAGGGCCGGAGCCGATGATTGCCACTCGCTTGCCCGTCCGCGTGGTGGGCGGAATAGGCTCGACCCAGCCCTCACGGAAGGCCCGTTCGGCGATCTGAAACTCGATCTGCTTGATGGTCACCGGGCGATCGTTGATTGACAGGGTACAAGCCGATTCGCACGGGGCAGGGCATATCCGGCCGGTGAATTCAGGGAAGTTGTTCGTCGAGTGCAGGTTTGCAGCCGCTGCTTGCCACTTGCCGCGATAGACCAGATCATTGAACTCCGGGATGCGGTTCTTCACCGGGCATCCGATACCGTGGCAATAGGGAATGCCACAATCCATGCAACGCGCAGCCTGCTCGTTGAGTACGTTGTTGACCAGCGGCTGATCGATTTCGTACCAGTCCTTGATCCGTTCCGAAACCGGACGGTGGGGAATTTCTGCTCGAGTAAACTGTTTGAAGCCTGTGGGATTGCCCATGGATGGCTCTTGGGGATAGCGTAAGGTTGGGTTGTGTTGGGTGGCGGTAGGGTAGGGCTAGCGCCTACCAGTTCGTCTTTTACGGGAAGACCTCTTCGGTCGTGGCGGCGCCCTCGCTCTTGACCTGCTCGCGTTCGTGGAGGCGATGCAAGGCCTTGCGGTAGTCGATTGGCATGACCTTGACGAATCGGCCCGACATTTCCCTCCAGCGATCGAGGATCATCTTTGCTTGCAGGCTGCCGGTCCAGCGGAGGTGGCGGCGGATGAGGTCTTGCAGCAAGTCAAGGTCTTCTTCGAGGTGGACGGGTTCGAGGTCGACCATGTCGAGGTTGCAGAGTGTATCGAACAATTGGTGGTCGTCCAGTACGTAGGCGATGCCGCCGCTCATTCCGGCCGCGAAATTGCGGCCCGTGCGGCCGAGCACCACCACGATGCCGCCGGTCATGTATTCGCAACCGTGGTCGCCCACGCCCTCGACCACCGCGATCGCGCCGCTATTGCGGACGGCGAACCGCTCGCCGGTGAGGCCATTGACATAGATCTCGCCGCTGGTTGCACCGTAGAGCAGCGTGTTGCCGACGACGACGTTCTCCTTGGGATCGAACGGCGAACCCGGTGGGGTTTGCACGATGATCCG
>JANXQG010000132.1 GCA_025356915.1 Planctomycetota bacterium
CGCGTGGTTGTGAAACAGCCCAATATGGACGCCAATGAAAATGAACTGTCCGACGCTCGGGTGTTTGTTCGCGGCGCTCGCGGCTTTCACCCTCGGGGCTTCGGCGCAGGCGGCGAACTACTACGTCGCTCCGGGCGGGAATGATGCGAATCCGGGCACGCTGGCCAAGCCCTTGGCGACCCTGGCAGGGGCGCAGCAGGCGGCGCGCAAAGCCGCCGGGCGCGAGGCAGTAACCGTCTTCATCCGGGAGGGCACCTATTATCTGCCGGAGACATTAGTGTTCACCAGCCAGGATTCCGGCGCGAAGGCCGCCCCGGTGGTGTATCAGGCCTACGCGAAGGAGCATCCGGTCATCAGCGGCGGCATGCGCTTGCAGGGGCTCAAGTGGGAGCCTTACAAAGACGGGATCATGCAGACCAAGGTGCCCGCGGGCTTTGCCACGGACCAGCTTTTCGTCAATGGCCAGCTCCAACCCATGGCGCGGTATCCGAACTTCGACCCCAAGGAACGCCACTTCAACGGCTGGGCCAAGGATGCCTTCAGTCCGCAACGGGCGGCACGCTGGAAAGACCCTGCTGGCGGGTTCATCCATGCCCTACATGCCGCCGAGTGGGGTGGCATGCACTATGTCATCACCGGCAAGAATTCCGACAACAAAATCACCTACGAAGGCGGTTGGCAGAACAATCGTCCGATGGGCATGCATGCCCGACGTTTCGTCGAGAATATCTTTGAGGAACTCGATGCACCCGGCGAGTGGTTCCTCGACCGCAAAACCAGCATCTTGTACTTCTACCCGCCAGCCGACGTCGATCTGGCCAAGGCCACGATCGAAGCGGTCCGCCTGCGGCATCTTGTCGAGTTTCGCGGCACGGAGCAAGCGGCAGTCAGGTTCGTGAGCATTCAAGGGTTGACCTTCCGGCACGCAGCGCGAACTTTCATGGATAACAAGGAACCGCTGGTGCGCAGCGACTGGACGACGTACCGCGGCGGTGCCATCTTCTACAACGGCACGGAAGACTGTTCCTTGGAGGATTGCTTCATCGATCAGGTAGGCGGAAACGCCGTCTTCGTGAATAACTACAACCGCCGAGTCACGGTGCGGGGTTGCCACATCGCCAGGGCTGGCGCCAATGGCGTGGCATTCGTCGGTGATCGCGACGCGGCACGAGTTCCACGCGATTGGAACGATCATTCCCAGTCACTCGCGAAACTCGACCGCACGCCCGGCCCCAAGACGGCCAACTACCCCGCGGACTCCCTTGTGGACGATTGCCTGATTTACCTTTCAGGCCGCGTCGAGAAACAGACCGCGCCGGTGCAGATCGAGTTAGCGCAGGGAATCACTGTTCGCCACTGCTCCCTCTACGACGTGCCGCGGGCTGGCATCAACATTGGCGATGGGTGCTGGGGCGGCCACGTCATCGAGTTCTGCGACATCTTCGACACGGTCAAGGAAACCGGCGACCACGGTTCTTTCAATTCCTGGGGTCGCGACCGTTTCTGGGGGCTGGGCGGTCTGAATCTGAACGACGACAAGGCATGGGAGGCCAATAAGGAAGTCGTGCTCCTGGACGCCGTGAAAACAATCATCCTCCGCAACAACCGCTGGCGCTGCGACCACGGCTGGGACATCGATCTCGATGACGGTTCCAGCAATTACCACCTCTATAACAATCTCTGCCTGAACGGTGGCCTGAAAAATCGTGAAGGCTTCTACCGCGTGGTGGAAAACAACATCATCAACAACGGATTTCACCCGCATGTTTGGTATAAGCACAGTCAGGACATCGTCCGCCACAACATCATGTGGAGCGATCAATACCTGCCGGCCGGCGGCATGCCCAATACGCCCTGGGGCAAAGAGATGGACAACAATCTCGTCCATCGCGAGGGCGTTACCGAGCCGAAACCCGCCCTGAAACTCGCCGGGCAATCCAAGCGCGACGAGCATTCGATCGTCGCGGATGCCCTATTTGTCGATCCGGCCAACGGCGACTTCCGTGTGAAAGAAGGCTCGCCGGCACTGAAGCTGGGGTTTGTGAATTTCCCGATGGACCAGTTCGGCGTGCAGAAGCCGGAACTCAAGGTCATCGCCCGCACCCCGGAAATGCCCAAAGTCGGGAACTCCGGCCGGCCCGCCATGAAGGATCCGTCGGTCAAGCGCGTGAGCTACGTATTGCAGGCACGGATTCGCGATATCTCGGGCCTGGGCGAGCGGTCCGCCTATGGATTGCCGGATGAAACCGGGGTTCTTGTCCTGGAAGTTCCTGCCGCCAGCCCTGCCGCCAAAGCCGGGCTTCAGAAGGACGATGTGATTCGCAATTGTAATGGTCAGCGGGTCCGGACGGTGGAAGATTTGCAGAAGTTGCGAGATAAGGCCGCCGGTAAGAAGTTGACCCTCCTCATCCTGCGCAAACAGGTTCAGGTAACCGTAGCGGTGGACGCCCAACCGTAGGATGGGCTCTAGCCCGTCGGTTCCTGAAGCCAAACCCATAAAAGACTTCTGACAGGAAAAATTCCTCTTTACCTCACTTGAGGCCCCGATGGCCAAACGTACCGACAAAAGTCAGAAATCGCTCTTCGATTCTCAAGAGCCGGAAATTTCGCCTGAGGAATCCACCCTTTCGCCAAATGTCGGGCTGGCCCCCTTGGAAGCGATGCAACCCGTTAAGGTTACAGTCGTCTCAGGACATCCGCCTGATTTAACGAGGGAAGCCCTAAGGAGTCAGGCTGGAAAGCCTGACCTACTGGAAGCCGGAACGCCGTCGTCTCCGCCCGAAAGTCTGGCCGGCCAAACGGTCTGGGTGGTCGATGCCCACTCCTTGATTCACCAGGTTTTCCACGCCATTCCGGACATGACCAGCCCCAGCGGCCAGCCGGTCAATGCCGTCTATGGTTTTACCCGAGATTTGCTTTATTTGCTGGAATCCAAGCAGCCCGATTTTCTTTTCTGTGCCTTCGATCTGCCGGGCAAGACATTTCGCCATGCGCTCTACGAGCAGTACAAGGCTGGCCGTCCCGCCATGCATGTGGATTTGGTGCCGCAGATCGGCTTCGTGCATCGCATGGTCGAGGCCCTGGGCATTCCGCTGCTGGCCCATGAGGGATTTGAGGCCGACGACATCGTGGCCACGGTCGCACGGCTGACCGACGAACTGGGCGGGCGATGTTTCATTGTGAGCGGCGACAAGGACTGCCGGCAACTGATCACCGATCACGTCAAGCTCTACAACATCCGCAAGAACGAGGTCATCGATCGCGCGGTCTTACGGCAGGAGTGGGGTGTTGCGCCGAAACAGGTGGTCGACTATCAGGCCCTGGTCGGTGATTCGACTGACAATGTACCCGGAGTACCTTTGATCGGCCCCAAGGCAGCCCGCGACCTGTTGGAAAAATATGGCACCTTGGAGCATATTTTCGAGCATGTGGACGAGGTCAGCGGCGCGGCCAAGAAGGAGAACCTCAAGAAATATCGCGAGCTGGCCCTGCTCAGCCGGCAGCTCGTGAAGCTCGACGCCCATGTGCCGGTGGCGATTTCGTGGAAATTGGCCCGACCGGACGGCGGCGATTACGCGAGGGCACTCGCTCTTTTCGAGGAATTCGGTTTCCGGCGCCTTGCCGAGCGGCTGCCTGCAATCCGCGACACGACGAAGCAGGCGGAGGGCGAGGCCCCGGCCAGCAAGCCAATCTATAGCACGATCGACACGCCCGAGGCCCTCGATGCCCTCGTGGTCGAAATGCGGCGGCAAAAGCAGATTTCGGTCGATACGGAGACAACGCATATTTGGCCACGGTGGGCCGAGATCGTTGGAATTTCGTTTTCCTGGAATGAGCATCAGGCATATTACCTGCCGCTGCGCGGACCGGAAGGCTCGCGGTTGCTCGATTCGCAGACGACACTCGATGCCTTGCGGCCGATACTGGAAGACCCGGCGATCGACAAGCTCGGCCAAAACCTCAAGTACGATCGCATCGTACTCCGCAACGCCGGCATTGAATTGGCCGGCACGCCTTTCGACACGATGGTCGCCAGCTATCTCTTGGACGCCGGACAGCGGAACCATAACCTCGACGACCTGGCGAAGCGGTACCTCCATCATGTTACCATCAAGATCGAAGAGTTGATCGGTTCGGGCAAGCATCAGAAGCGCATGGACGAGGTTCCCGTGCCGCAGATTACTGACTACGCCGCTGAAGATGCTTTGGTGCCGGTTCGTTTGCAGCCGATCCTCGCCCGCCGGCTGGAAGAGGATAGCCTGGGGCCGCTGTTTCGCGATTTGGAGATGCCGCTGATCGACGTACTGGTCGAGCTGGAATACAACGGTGTGAAGGTCGATATCGCGCGCCTAGCCGAGCTTAGCCAGAGCTACGGCGAGCATATACAACGGTTGGAGCAGGAGATTTATGCCTTGGCCGGCCGCGAGTTCAACATCGCCTCGCCGCGGCAGCTTCAGGATATTCTCTTCGTCGAGCAGAAGCTGCCGGTGATCAAACGGACGGCCAAGACGGGACCAAGCACCGATGTCGATGTGCTGGAGGAGTTGGCCCTAAGGCATCCCTTGCCGGCTAAGATCGTCGAGTATCGGCAATACGCCAAGTTGAAGGGAACTTACGTCGATTCTCTGCCCCAGATGGTCCATCCGCTCACGGGCCGGGTTCATGCCTCGTTCAACCAAGTCGTCACGGCCACGGGACGGCTCAGCTCGCACGATCCCAATTTGCAGAACATCCCCGTGCGGAATGAGGCCGGCCGTGGGATTCGTTCGGCTTTTGTGCCCGGCGAGGAAGGATGGACTCTGGTGGCGGCCGACTATTCGCAGGTCGAATTGCGGGTTCTGGCCCATTACACGGCCGACGAGCGGCTCTGCGATGCCTTTCAACGCGATGAGGACATTCACGCCCGCGTGGCTGGCCAGGTCAATAACGTACCGCTGGAGCAGGTGACCGAAGACATGCGCCGCCAGGCGAAAGTGGTGAACTTTGGCACGATCTACGGGCAGGGCGCGGGCGGCCTTTCGCGGCAGTTGGGCATCGATCGCGAGACGGCCTCGAAGTTCATCCATAGTTACTTCCAGACCTATCCGGGGATCGAGCGGTTTCTCATCGAGTCGCTGGCCGAGTGCCGCAAGCAAGGCTACGTGACAACGATCCTCGGCCGCCGCCGCGCGATCGAAGGCGTGCGGGCCGACGCCGGCCGTTCGCGGAACATGGCCGAACGCACGGCCGTGAACACGATCATTCAAGGTTCAGCCGCCGACTTGATGAAGCTGGCCATGATCGCCGTTTATCGCCGCCTAAAGCGAGAACAACATCCAGCGCGGATGTTGTTGCAGATCCACGACGAGTTGATCTTCGAGGTGCCGGCTGAGCAGGTTGGTTATTTGGCTCAACTCTTGCGAGAAGAGATGTCGGGCGTTTATCCGCTGCGCGTGCCGCTGAAGGTAGACGTGAAAGCCGGGCCAAACTGGGCGGATGCGAGGGGGATATGAAAATTCTCGGTCTCCTTGGCGGTGTGGCAAGCGGCAAGAGCCTGGTTTCCCGGCAACTGGCAGAATTGGGTGCCGTGGTGCTCGATGCCGATCTCGCGGGCCACGAGGCCCTGCGGCTGCCAAGCATCGAGGCAGCGGCACGCGAGCGATGGGGGGATGCGGTGTTTGGCAAGGATAGGCACATTGACCGCTCAAAGTTGGCGAAAATCGTCTTTGCCCCCCCCCCCGATGGGCAGGAAGAGCGAGAATTCCTCGAAAATTTGGTCCAGCCGGAGATCGGCCGGCGGCTTTCGGCCCAGGCGGAGTTGCAAAAATCGGATTCTCCCTTGGCCGTGCTGGATGCCGCATTGATTTTTGAGGCCGGGTGGGATGAACTTTGCGATTACTTCGCTTTTATCGACGTTCCGCGAGAGGTGCGGTTGGCCCGTGCCTTGCAACGGGGGTGGACCGAAGCGGATTTCACGGCACGGGAGGCGGCTCAGGAATCTTTGGACTCCAAGCGTAGTCGTGCCGATGTGATTATTGACAACTCTGCTTCCGCCGAACATACTCAAGCGCAAGTCGCGCGCCTTTGGCAGTCCCTCGTCGGCTGACCACCCCACCTTTGGCGTTGCCTTTTCACTCGACTTCGGATGTTTGCAGGTCTATTGATCCCAAACGCCGTGCATATTACCCACCCGCCGCAAAACGTAAACGAGCTTGCTCCAGCGAGCTTCCATTCCCGCCGCCGACGCCTTCCGTGTGTTGGCATACCTGTTCTCCACAGGAGTTTGAACCCGATGCCTATTTTCCGCAAAAACGGTCCCAAACATGAGGACCACGACGAACGTACGGAGACGCCCAAGTCCCCGGACAAAGTTGACGGCGACGACTCGCCGAGCCATGTCGATGGCAACGTAGCCAAGGAGCCCAATTACCCCGATTCCTTCGACTACGACGACGAAGAGCCGCTTTCTTTGGCCGAAGAAATCGCCGCCG
>JANXQG010000149.1 GCA_025356915.1 Planctomycetota bacterium
TAGAGGAGCAGCCGGTCACCATGTCGCCGTTGGTGGAGCCATTTGCCGAACCAGAGTACTTCCGGACCCACTAATATTTTGGGCCACGGTCGCAGCAGCACGCGGTGAAATTGCCCGTCGATCACTTCGATCACGCCGTACCGCCATCGGCGACGCGCGTCGTCATCACGAGATAGATCGGTGATGGAGGCGAAGAGCGGCATGGGAGTTCGTTGGTGTTCAGCCTTCGAACCGCTTGCAGATCAACGCGATGTTTTGCCCGCCAAAGCCGAAACTGTTCGACAGCGCGACATCACAGCGTTTTTCTCGAGCCTTGTTGGGGATGTAGTCCAGATCGCAGTCAGGATCGGGTACTTCGTAGTTGATGGTGGGCGGCAAGATGTTGTCGCGAATGGCCAGGAGGCAGTAGATCAACTCCGTGGCCCCGGCCGCGGCAATCAGGTGCCCCATCATGCTCTTCGTACTGGATACCGGAATCTTGTAGGCCTGATCACCGAATACTTGCTTGATAGCCAGCGATTCGATTTTGTCGTTCACCGAGGTGCTGGTGCCGTGGGCGTTGATGTAGTCGATGTCGTTGACGCCCAGTCCAGCGTCGGCCAGGGCCATCCGTATGCAACTAATAGCGCCGCGCCCCTCGGGGTGCGCATCGGTGATGCGGAAGGCATCGGCCGTGGAACCGTAGCCGACAACCTCGCCGTGGATGTAAGCCCCGCGGGCTTTGGCACTCTGGAGTTCCTCGAGCACGATCATGCCGGCCCCTTCGCCGAGCACGAAGCCGTCGCGATCCCGATCGAAAGGACGCGATGCCCGAGTAGGCTCGTCGTTCCGCGTACTCAGTGCCGTGAGGAGATTGAAGCCCGTGACGCCGAAGGGATGGATCATCGTGTGCGTGCCGCCGGCGAGCATGATGTCGGCCTCGCCGCGACGGATGATCTCGACCGCCTCGCCAATCGCCTGGCTGCTTGCCGCACAGGCAGTCAGGCAGTTGACGTTTGGCCCCTGGGCGTTGAAGAGGCTGGCCAGATGACCGACCGACATGTTCGGTTCCTGCTCCAATTCCGAAATCGGGTTGAGAAGTTCCAGACCCTTGCGGGTGAAGCGGGCGACATCGAGCGACGGGCCGCCGTTCAATCCGGCGACCATCATTTCTGTAAAGCGATCAAAATCCTGCTGGCCTTCCCCGCTGCCGGTATAAACGCCGAAGCGCGTGGGATCGATGCGGGCGTCTTTTAGACCGGCATCCTCGACGGCTTTTTTTGCGGCTCCGATGGCAAAGTGGGTGTGACGGCCCTGATACTTCCAGTCTTCAGGGTTCTCGCCTACGTCGGAGAGATCCCAGTTCTTGACCTCCGCAGAGATTTTCGTGGGGAAATTGGCAGCATCGAAAAGGGTCGTATAACCTACACCCGACTCGCCGGCGAGAAGCCGTTTCCATATACGTTCGCGGTCAGCACCCAAGGGCGTGACCATGCCGATACCGGTGATCACAACGCGTCGTCTCATCGTATTATTCCCTCGAGCGGTTTGGCTCGTTGCTGGTCGTCGCAATTACCGGCGGCCTTGCACAGACGCGCCGGCGGAACGAGCGGACTTCCGTCAGCCGCGTGCCCCACGCGATAAGCCCCGAACACTCGCATCATCGAGAGGAATGCCTCCGGCGAAAAGAACGTGCCTAGCCATGGGGCGTTCAAATGGGCGAAAACAATCTCGGCCTGAGCCTGCAAACGATCGCCGATGTGGCTCGTGGCGCTGACTGCGGCTCCTTCCGCACTTTGGTACTCGATCGTCGCGGTGTAGGTGAGCGTGTCACCCGGCCGAGCATCGCAGAAGAACTGCACCTTGGGAAGTTTCGCCAGGATCACTTTCTCGGTGAACTGGCTATGTTCGCAGACGAGCAGACCGCCAGTCTGTGCCAGACCTTCAATGATTAGAGAGTTGGGTAGAATGGGGTATTGCGGAAAGTGGTCGTGTAGGTAGTCCTCGGCCAACGAGACGCACTTGATGGCCTTGGCGTACCGCCCGCTTTCAAATTCCAGGAATCGATCAATCCAAAACCAGCGCATCAGATCAGCCTGTCACTTGCACTTTGCTTTCCACGAAACGGCACATATCGGCCACCGTGAGCACGTTGGCAAAATCCTGCACGACCGGATTTTTGGCGAACTCGTCGAGGTTG
>JANXQG010000231.1 GCA_025356915.1 Planctomycetota bacterium
CCCCGCATGGCGCAGACAAAAATGGTATAATCCCCTAATAAACCGTTTTACAGCGGCAACGGAGCTTCTCTCATGCAAAAATTAAACATCAGGCGAGCGATTATTCTCCTCGTCATGGTGATCGTCTTGGCCGGCAGCGCACATTGGTTGCACAGTTATCAGATCCATCGCAACGCGGCTGCCTACAAAAACCTCGCGGAAGCCGCCTGGAACGACAATCCCCAACGGATTTCCGACGCCGTTGCGCTGATGAAGAGTTACCTGACTCTCAAACCGCACGATTACGAGGCTCGTGAGGAGCTGGGCTTCTGGTATGCCGACTGCGGCCAGTTCCCTAGTGCGTCGGCAACGTTGGAAGAATTGGTCAAAGTGCTCGAGAAACAAAAACCACCCGATCTGCCCAGGATTCAAAAGGTGCGGCGGAAATTGATCGACTCCGCCCTGGCCCAGGGACGCTGCGGAGATGCCGTCTCTTACTTGAAGATCCTCAACCAAGAACTCCCCGACGATGTCGACGTCTGGAACTTGTTGGGAAAGTGCCAGGTCACGCTCGGGCGAGAAGAGGATGCCATCAAGAGCTTTACCACCGCCATCGGGTTGAAACCCGACCGCATCGATATCTACTACAACAAGGCCATGGCCCTCCGTTTTCCTCCCGTGCAGAATGTCGCCGCCGCCGAAAAGTGCATGGCCCAGATGATCGCCCAAAAAGACAACGCCAAATCGGCCGTCGCGCACCACGTCTACGGCATGTGGCTCACGGAACTGGGAAAATTCAACGAGGCCCTCAAGCAGGCCGAGGCCACCCTTGCACTCGATAAGGCCCACCCGGGTGGGCTTTATTTGGCAGGGCAGTCGGAGCTGGCCTTGCGCAATTTCTCCAAGGCGGAGGACTACGCACGGCAGGGAATCAAGGTGGCCCCCCAAGATTTCGCCATGTATGTCCTCATGGCCGATATCCTGGTCCGCAATAATCAGCGCGATAAGGCGATCGAAATCTTGAAAAACGGCATCGAAATCAACCAGGCCAAAAGCTCCAAAGCCCAGATCCTATGGCACTTGGCAAACATCTACCTCGACAGCCGCGGCAGCGCGGACGTCAAGGGCATCGCCGAAGCGACCGATTGCATGAGGCGGATGCGCGACTACAAAGTCTCCCCCGTCCAACTCGCTTTTCTCGACGCCCGAGTACTCTACGCCAACGACGATTGGAAAGCGGCCCGTGAAAAATTTGAAAAGATCCGGCCCCAACTGACCGATTCTCCTTCGCTGATGAAAAATCTCGACTACTGGATCGGCTATTGCTACCTTCAGCAGGGGAACCCCGACCAGGCCATGGCCGCTTTTCGTCGCTCCTTGAGCTTCGAGAAGTTCTTCTTCAAGGCGCGCGACGGCATCGCCCAGATCTTCACCGCCAACGGCCAGCTCCAAGACGCGTCCGAGGAATACCGGCAGGCCGTCGTCGGCAACCCCAGCGATGCCGAAGCCTGGCGAGCACTCGCTAGAACGCTCGTCCTCTTGAATATCCGCCGCACCCCTGCGGAACAGAACTGGGACGAGGTCGAGCGCGTGCTCGAGCGGGCCGAGAATCTCAGTCCCAATGACGGCCAGATCAAATTGCTGATCGCCGAAGTGTTCCTTTCCCGCGGACAGACGCGGCGCGTCGAGGATCTCCTCAAGTCGCTCCAGGAAGGTTCCCCCAAGGGCGTGTCGTTCTGGATCGCTCGGGCCAATCTGGCTGCCCGGCGCGGCGAAACAGAGCAGGCCAAGAAAATTCTCGCCGAAGTCCAAGCCAAACTCGGCGATCAGGTCCCTATCCGCCTCGCGCAAGCCCCGATCTTGTTGCGCGAGCTGGGGAGCCAGGCCGGAGCCGAGATCGATAAGCTCGCCGAAAACGTCGAGGCATTCTCCACCGCGGAAAAAACCGGCCTCTGGAGCGGTCTCGCGAATAATCTCCTGGAAATCAAGGAATACGACCGCGCCAAGCGCCTTTTAGGGCAGATTGCCCAACGGCAACCGCACGATGCCACCGTCCGCTACCGCCTCCTGGAGCTGGCTCTGCTCACGCACGACGCCCGCAATCCAGCCGCCTCGCGGGCCGAGCTTGACCGCGTGCTGGAAGAAATCGACGCCATCGCCGGGCGCGGTCCACTCTGGATGTACGGCATGGCCGTCGGACTCAAGCTCGCGGCAGCGGATGGCAAGCCGGTGACACTGGCGGCCGTCGACGGCAAGCCGTCGAAACTAACGGCCGATCCGCAAGGCAATTTGGAATTCACGCCGGAAAACCTCTTGAACGCCGCCATGGACTACGCCACCCAGGCACAAAAGCTGCGGCTCACCTGGTCGCGGCCCCATGTCTTGAAAGGAGAAATCTGCCGCCAACAAGGCAACGACGAAGAAGCCCTCCAACACTACATGCAGGCTTCCCTCAACGGCGATCACGATCTGAACTTCATCCGCCTCCTCCTGCAAATGCTCTTCGAGCGGCAGCGCTATCAGGAGGCCGAACAGGTAATCCACCGCCTCGACAGCAGCCAAACGCCCCTGACCGCCGAGATCGAGCAGAAAAAGGCTGAATTTTTTACCCTCTGGGGTCCTTTCGACCGTGCCCTCGATTCCGCCAACTCCGCTCATAACCCCGCCTCGGATGACTACCGCGACCACGTCTGGCACGGCCAGGTGCTGAAGCTCCTGGCGCGCAGGGCAGAGCAGGAAGGCCATCTCGACAAGCTCCAGGACATCACCCAGCGCGCTGAAATATCGCTCCGCCGTGCCTGCCAAATCGCTCCCAATGCCCCCGAATGCCGCGTGGAACTCGTGCAACTCCTCGTCGCCACCCACCAAATGGAAAAAGCACGCATCGCCGCCGACGACGCCCGGGAAATGATCCCCCTGAACGCTTCTCCTTTGGCCATGGGCTATATCCACGAGGCCCTCGGCGAGACCCAAAAAGCGGGCCAATGCTACGAAAAAGCCGTCGAACTCAAGCCCGACCTACCGATGGCCGTCCGCCTCCTCGCCGATTTCCATCTCCGCAACCAAGATCCTCGGCGCGCTGCACCGCTCGTCGAGCGGCTCTTGAGCGGTAAACTCCAAACCAGCGAAAGCGATCTCGTCGCGGCACGCCGCATGAAGGTGATCCTCTTGGCCACCGAGGGCTATCCCAAACTCAAGGAGGCGAGCAAACTCATCGATCAAAACCTCGCCTCGCCCTTGGCTTCACCCCAGGACAAACGTCTCAAAATTCACTTTCTCCTCGCGGATCCTCGTGAGGCACGCGGCCCACTCGTCCGCGAACTGGCGGCAAGCCTGGTGACAACCACCGGGGTGGAGCCTGACCCCGAAGATCGATTCCAACTCGCCCGATTGTATCAGGCCCGCGGCGATTGGGATCGCTGCCGGGAGCAGATGGAAAAGCTGGTCAGTCGCAGCCAGGGCAATCCGAACCATCTGGCGGCCTACGTCCGCATGCTCCTCGATCAGAACCAACTCAACGATGCCGAGCTTTGGCTCGAGCGGCTCGAGCGCGTTTCCAAAACAGCGGCCTCGGTCGCCTTCCACGCGGAACTACTCTTCCTTCGCAAACAGTGGGGCAAAGTCCCCGGCTTCCTCGCCGACTACATCAACTCCCCTCTCCCTCTGGGAGAGACGCAGGGCGTGAAGGCCACCCGCCTCCTCTTCGCGGCACGACTCCTCGAAAGTCTGGGAGGCCGGTTGACCGCCCCCTCGCAGCGGGAACTGGCCCAAAACTACTTTGAGCAAGCCCGCAAGTGGTACGAATCGTACGTCCAGGAAAAACCCGCCCAGGAAATGCTCCTCGCCGGCTTTCATGCTCGCCACGGCAAGGTCCAGGAGGCCCTCCAGCGGATCGAGCGTTCCGGTGAAAAATCGACTCCGCTGGAACTCTTCGAGGTCGTCAGCGCGGTCGTCTCCCGCACGGAGACCACCCCGATACAACTCAAATCGCTCGAATCGCTCGTCGTTGCTCTGCTTGAAAAAACCCACCGACCAACGCCCCTGCTCGTCGCACTTGCAAAGATTCATTTGGCCAAGGACCGATATCCGGATGCAGAAAATATCTATCGTGAGATCTTCGCCAAAGATCCCAGCGACGATATGGTCTGCAATAACCTCGGCATGATCCTTGCCCTCCAGAAAATCAAACTGGACGAAGCCCTCGAACTGATCGAAAAGGCCATCGCCAAGGTGGGTCCCCTGGGATCGCTCCTCGACACCCGTGCGGTCGTCCTCATCGCTCGGCATGAACCTCGGCGGGCATTGGAGGACCTCGAATTGGCCTTGGCCGAAAAGTCAACGCCCGTACGCCTCTTTCACAAGGCCTGGGCCTGCCTTGAAGACGGAAATTCCGAGAAGGCCAAAGAATTCTTGCGTGCCGCCCGAGAAGCCGGTCTTGCCGACTCCATGCTCGCCGCTCCCGAACGCGAAATTTGCGAGCAAATCGCCAAAGTAACCGAACCCGCGAAGCCCTGATAATCAATTCTTTCGACTCAAGTTGAGGCCCCTTCAGCGGTCTTTTCCGCGAATCAACCCGCACAGGCTACTCGCCTGAGGCAAGGAAGTCTGAGGTTGGCGTCCCGGCTTTAGCCGGTAAATGCCGCCTAAAGGCGGGACTCCAGCGATTGCCATAAATATCGATCTGTGTGAGACACTACACTAGGTTC
>JANXQG010000592.1 GCA_025356915.1 Planctomycetota bacterium
CCCGTAGTGACGTTCTGCGCTTGGACGGTCATCGTGTGCGGCGTCGTGGCGTGCGTGGCCTGACTTAGCGTGAAACTCGTTGCCGTCGAATCGATCGTCTGGAGCGCAGCTGCGTTCCAATCGAATTTAAACTTCGATCCGACAGAAAACACGGAGTTGAGCGCATCGAACTTCCCAAGGAATCCGCTCCCTGCTGCGTAGAAGCTGATCGAACCAAACCCCAAATGGTGAGGAGAGTTAACGATTGTGCTACCACCATCCGTGTAGATGAACGGATTAGTCGACGTCGGCGCGACGCCGCAATCAAAGCTAGTACCCACACCAAAGACACCCGTGGTACTGGTCTCAAACCCAGGAACTGGACCGATGACCGTAGCGGATTCGGTTGTACCCTGCCCCGCATAAAACAACCCGTGCGCACCAGACCAGTGTGATCTGACCGTAGTTCCGGCCCACTTGATGTTGAGATTACGGGTCCCAGCTACGTCCCATTGAGGGTCAACAGTGGAGTCGAACGGGGTACCGTCCGTCTTCATATTGTTGGGACGCCATATGATCGTGCTGGGGTGCGCGTTCACTGCCTTGTTGAACGTATTGGAGTTAGCGCTAGGCCAAACACATCCATCGAACTCAACTAGCGCTCCATCTAGCTGAAGGTTAGCCACGTCGATTGCGCTGCTGATGAAGCGCACGAGGGACGGCTGTCCTAGTGCAACACCACCGATAACTCGAATGTCCCCGTAATAGATGTTCGAGGAACGGATATCTAGACCGTTAACTAGCGGCTCGATGTGGATAGCTTCCACCGTGCTGTGATTGAAGTTACATCCGACGATGACGGCGTGTCCGTCGTTGCCGTTCACGTTATTTACGTAAAGGCCATAAGTGTTGAGGTCGAACGTGCTCCCAGTGACAACCGCATTGCCTGCATCTATATAGATACCGTAGGTACTTCCGATTACGTGAGCGTTGGAGACCGTGGCGTACTGCGATCCGTCCAGCGCGATACCAGCGCCGTTCACCGCGTCGAACACGCGCACGTTAGAGATCGTGGGGCCCTGGTTTGCAGCGGTATTTCCAGTAAAAACGATTCCGTGATGTCCGGGCTCGTAGACCCACACGTTGTCTACCATCACATGGCTGTAGGGACCTCCATTGATGCCGTGA
Source organism: Planctomycetota bacterium (assembly GCA_025356915.1). GTDB lineage: Bacteria > Planctomycetota > Planctomycetia > Pirellulales > Thermoguttaceae > JANXQG01. Next base: position 1,168 of record JANXQG010000592.1, read on the forward strand.
TTGGTTGCCCCCGCTCCGAACGTACCGAAGAGGTGGATCCCGCTCACGCGGGTCCAGTCGCCGGATATTGTTACAATAGGCTGGTTGGAGAGGTTCTTGATGACACTCTGCGAGCCGGTGCCGAAGATCGAGGTGTTCGCAGCGAGTCCGCCCGAGTATGCCGGAGTCAAGTAGGTCTTCGCACCGATGAAGACCGTGCGAGCAGCCGCCAGCGCCGCCGTGTACGCCGCATGGTCGTCGGTGACACCATCGCCGACAGCACCGTAGCCTTCTAGTGTCACATTCGACAGAACGCGAACTATCGAGTTTGCAGTAGTAGTACCCGTGACATCCCCACCCATCGCTTGTGCGGCCTGATTGATGATAGGCAACACCCCAGTGACGTAGTTCGCACCACCCGCTAGATTGAGTGCCGAGTACGTCAACGCTGACACGCCAGAGACGTACGCGGCGTTGCCGGTAACGAGTGCGCCAGCTGCCGGTACGGTAGCCCCGTTGACCTTGACGACTACTGCGGCTGCCGCGGTCCCCGTAACGTCACCGCCCATCGCCTGCGGTGCCTGGTTGGCCGTGGGCAGCACCCCAGTGACGTAGTTGGCGCCACCTGCGAGGTTCACCGGACCGTACGTCAGCGACGTACCACCAGAAGCCTGGAGTACGTTGCCGGCCACCAATCCTCCGGCCGCCGGTACGGTCGCTCCGTTGACCCGCGTGATGGTCAGAACCTGTGACCCAGCGCCAGGGCCAGCTGTACCGTCACCCGTGAGCTGCGAAATGCCGGACGGAACAGGTGACGCCCAGCCAGAAATTCCTCCGGTTGTGGTCAGCACTTGCGTGTTGGAACCGGGGGCCAACTTGGCAACAGCTATGGCGGCTGCGGGGTCGACGTCGGCGTTCACCAACAACGACGCAGCAGCCACCATAAGGCCACCGATGACCTTAAATAGGCCGGTACCCAGCGGTACAGGACCAGGAGGACCCACAGGACCGGAGGGTCCTGTCGGTCCTGTGGCGCCAGGAGACCCGTTGAATACAGCGGTCAGAGAATCGGCGAAACGAACAGAGGCGTTGATGACGGTCTGCCCGAAACCATTCGTGCTGGTTCCGACGAGTGTGCAGTTGAAGACCTGCCAGTTGGTAGGATAACCAACCAAATGCAGGATCTCCGCGCGCTTGCCTTCCAGGTAGGCACACGGGTCAGGGACGACCTGGCTGGTCGCCCACGAAACGCGGACTTCCACTCCATTAAAAACAGAGGAAGCTACGCTTGCTGACGGAACGTCGGGCAGTATCACATAGGAAAACTAACGGGAATCCGCCGATGGCTGCATTTGCGCTAATGTCTGCTCAGTTATGCTTCGATGACGTCGATTTCCAAAGCGGACGCCGTAGCGAAGACGCTGACGTTGATCTTGGCAGCGTCGCACTCCTGTTGCACAAAAGCAGCAACTCGCTTCAGGTCATCCGGAGAGGGAATATCGGTTTCATCGCCGATCCGCACGTGGATGCTATGGTGCTTCGTGGGGTCCAGGGAAGCGATGTGTACCTGCAGGGTACCAAGTTCGAGGTTCAGGTTGTCGACTTTCATAGAGCACCGAAGAGCGTTATCCCGTCAGAAAATGCAGACGCCCAACCAGGACGGCAGACGTGCCGACTGGTAGTTCTGACCGGTGGGGCAGGCCGCGCAGTTGGCGGTGCTCCAGATGTTGCTGTTGGTACCCCACGGGGTCTGGTAGGTCTTCTCGCACAGCTTGCGGCACAAGCTGCCGTCGCAGATCTCGTCGTTGCCGCAGTCGTCGTCCTTCAGGCAGCCGCTCTGATGGGGCGTCACGCCAGGGACCACGCACGTCGCGGTGCCATCGGAGGCAGTCACCTTGCACTTACTGAACGGCTGTGCGCACGCCTTGTATCCGAGGGGTGCGCACATGGGCTCCTGTCCCGCGTCGGGCGACTTGGCATCCGGGGTCGCATCCACGACCGCCACGTCCGGGGTCGCATCCTTGGTGGGGCTTGCCTCCGACGATCCGTCCATGTCGGGGGTCGAGTCCACCGTCAAGGCGTCGGGGGTCGAGTCCACCGTCATGGCCGCATCGAGGGTAGGGCCGGCGTCGTCCCCGGGCTGGTCACCCGTCTGGGAGAAAACGTCGGCCGTGCAAGCGGGGAGGCAGAGAACGAAGGAGAGGAGAGCAATGGTTTTCATACTTTTATGGTAACACCAGCCACCGTCCCGTCAAGGGCAACCTCATATTTTCACTGTAACGGCCGATGACCAGATCTACATGAGGAACTGGCGTCAGCCGCCTTTCGTGAGCGCACCAGGATCCAGAAGGATAAACTACCCCTCCTTAGAGGGGCCTTGTGGTTGGGGTCCTAAGACCCGTTCCACTTTCCTGCTTCGACGAGGCGTCCTAAGGCGACAAGAACTCTCAGCAGGCTGAACCGATGGTTTCCAACGGCTTTTGATAATCTTAGAGGCATTCGTATCGGCATGCTCGCAGTGACCACAAGCAGTGCAACAGAAGACCTCTCCCTTGCGGGACAAGGGGTCGATGCACCCACAAGCCGAGCACGTTTGGCTGGAGTAGGCTGC
>JANXQG010000365.1 GCA_025356915.1 Planctomycetota bacterium
TATAGAGTCATGCCACTTACGGGACAAGTTGTCACCATCATCATCATCTTTACGGCTGTTGCAGCCTTTGGGATGGCCTTCGTTCTGATCAAGATTTTCGATCGTCTGCGGCGGAGGGACGCCGAGCACGAGGCCGCTGAGATCGTCGCCAAGGCAAAGCAGGATGCCGAAAACGGCCGTCGCGAGGGCGAGCTGCAAATCAAGGAGTTGATGCTCAAGCAGCAGGGCGAAAGTGAAAAGGAACTGCGCAAGATCCGGGGCGAACTCCACGAACGCGAACGCATTCTCGATAAGCGCCAGGACGCCCTGGAAGAGCAGGCCGAACAGCTTCGCAAGCAGGAAAAAATCGTCGAGGCCACCCAGCGCAAACTCACCGAGAAGATCCAGGAAACCAACCATCGTAAAGACGAACTGTCAAAAATTTACGACTTACAGCGGCAAACGCTTCACGAGCTGAGCGGTCTGAGTAAGGCCGAGGCCACGCGGCGATTGCTGGAAATCCTCGACTTGCAGCTCCAGCAGGAGACCGGGGCTGCGATCCTTCGCCACGACAAGAAGTTGGCCGAGACCTGCGAACAGAAGTCTCGCGAGATCATCATCACGTCCCTCCAGCGTTATGCGGCCGCCCATACCTCCGAGTCGACGACCAGTACGGTCGGTATTCCCAACGACGAAATGAAGGGGCGAATCATCGGTCGTGAAGGTCGCAACATCCGCGCCTTTGAAAAGGCCACCGGCGTCGATGTGATTATCGATGACACGCCGGGTGTGGTCATCGTCAGCGGCTTTGACATGGTCCGTCGGGAAGTCGCACGCCTAGCCCTGAACAAGCTCATCGAGGATGGCCGCATTCACCCGGCGAGGATCGAGGAGATCGTCATCGCAACCCAGAAGGAGTTGGAGAAGCATGTCCTGAAGCTTGGCGAAGATGCCTGCCAGGAACTGGGAATCCGCGGCTTGCACGAGCGGCTGATCGACCTCCTGGGCCGGTTGCACTTCCGCACCAGCTACAGCCAGAACGTGCTGCGGCACAGCATTGAAGTGGCATTCATCGCCGGCATGATGGCCGAGGAAGTCGGCCTGGACGGTGCCCTGGCTCGGCGTTGCGGCCTGCTGCATGATATTGGCAAGGCGGCTGACCACGAGGCCGAGGGCGGTCACCCCAAGATCGGTGCCGACTTGTTGAAGCGCTACGGTGAGCGGCCCGAAGTGGTCCATGCCGCCTGTAGTCACCACGACGACCTGCGGATATGCAATCCTTACACCGTGCTTGTAGCTGCGGCCGACGCTTGCAGTGCTGCACGGCCTGGTGCTCGCCGCGAAAGTCTTGAGCGTTATGTCAAGCGGATGGAGGAACTCGAACGGATCGCCGGCAGCTTCAATGGTGTCGAGCAGGCCTATGCCATTCAAGCCGGCCGCGAACTCCGTGTCTTGGTCAATTCCAAGGAAACGACCGACGAGGTCGCCGCCAAAATCTGCCACGACATCGTCCAGGCATTTGAGAAGCAACTGACGTACCCGGGGGAGATTAAGGTCACCGTTGTGCGAGAATCCAGGCACGTGGAAGTGGCACGGTAAATGACGAATGACGAATGACGAATGACGAATGACGAATGAACTACTTTGTCATTCGGATTTCCCCCTTTCCCCCTTTCCCCCTTTCCCCATGCGTCTGTTCTTCATCGGCGATATCGTTGGTAAGCCGGGCCGGCATATCTGCACGCAGGCCCTTCGTGGACTACGGCACGAGTTGACGATCGATTTGATCGTGGCCAACGCCGAGAACGCTTCGGGCGGTTCCGGACTGACGCCTCCGCTTTACCATGAGCTTTTGGCCGCTGGGATCGACGGCATCACCCTGGGCGATCACGTCTACAAGCGGCGCGAGATTATCCCTATCTTGCAAAACGAACAACGCATCGTCCGGCCGGCCAACTATTCGGCCGAGGCCCCTGGCCCGGATGTGATGATCCTGACGACCGGGAACCAGGTTCGCGTGGCCGTTTTCACGCTCTTAGGCCGGGTCTTCATGCCGCCGGTCGATTGTCCGTTTCATGCGGCCGATCGCGTGCTGGCCTCGCTGCCCACCGACATTCGCGTGATCCTCTTGGACTTCCATGCCGAGGCCACCAGTGACAAGCAGGTCATGGGCCGGTATCTCGACGGTCGCGTCACCGCGGTATTGGGCACGCACACCCATGTGCCCACGGCCGACGAACAAATCCTGTCCGGTGGCACGGCCTTTCAGTGCGATGTCGGCATGACCGGTCCGCACGAAAGCATACTTGGGCGACGGATCGACCGCGTGCTGGAGACAACATTGACTCATCGGCCGACACGTTTTGACGTAGCCGACAACGACGTGCGATTACACGGCAGTCTGGTTGATCTCGACTCGCAGACCGGCCGCGCCGTTGGCATTCGCCGCATCGTTGTGAACCAATCCGAGGCCCGGCGGCTGGCGGAGGTGTGATTTTGGAGTGCGGTGGCTTGCCACCGCTTTTCAATACGGCCCCGCTTAGGCATCCGACGACACCCTTCGCGTTTTGAAAAGCGAGGGCAAGCCCTTGCACTCCAAATGGGCGGAATAATTGTTCACAAATCGCTCACAAATCACTCTTGCAGCGGGCGTTGCGAAATGTTATCCTCCCTCCCAGTAAATTAACTTCGCGTGAACGCACTAAGCAAGCCTCGTCCAAGATTGATGTCCGTGGGCCAGCGGGTCGCGCTGGTCGTGCCAGCCTTGGCACTGTTGGCACTTTTGGTCTCGGCCGGAACCATGACGCCTGATGAGCGTGGACACGGCACGCACCAGCAACTGGGTTTGCCACCTTGTACGTTCTATGTGATCTTTCAGCGGCCTTGCCCAGCCTGTGGCATGACAACTTCGTGGGCTTGGCTGCTGCGAGGAGAAATAGGACGTGCCCTGGTGGCCAACGCAGGCGGCATGCTCCTGGCATGCGTGAGCCTAGTAGGCACGGCGTGGTTGTTGGTTTCGGCATTCCGCGGACGATGGTTTGGCGGTCGGCCCAGCGAATGGGCTTTGGTCTGCGTTTTTGGGCTGGTCAGCTTAGTGACCGCCGTGCAATGGATTTGGCGATTATTGATGTCTTAATGAGGGAATAACGATGGATCGTCGCTCTCTTTCACTTCGATGGCCATGGATCGTGTTGTCGCTGGTACTGCTTTCGCTCGTGGCGGTTGGCTGCAAGTCAGCACTGCAAAGCTTCAGCATCCTTTATGAAGGCTATGACCTTCCCGCTGAATGGGAGGGGTTGCGAGGCAAGAAGGTGGCCATTGTCTGCAAGCCGCTCACCTCGCAGGAGTTCAGTAACACGGGAGCAGCCCGGGCACTGGCCGAGGGAATCTCTGAACGCCTGAAGGCTCACGTCAAGAACATCCAAATCATCGATCCCCAGAAGGTCGCTGCGCTGGTCGATGAAAAAGGGATGGAAGACTACCTCGAAATTGGCAAGGAACTGAAGGCCGAGAAGGTTGTCGGCATCAACATCGAGTCGTTTGGCATCCTGGACGGCCAGACGCTCTTCCGCGGCCGTTCGACGGTCTCGATTCAGGTCTATGACGTGGCCGAAAAACACGTCGAGTGGCGTAAGTCGCCTCCTCAGATTGAGTATCCTAGAATGAGCAGCACTCCCGCTGCGGACTCCACGGAGATGGAATTCCGCAATAGGTTCGTGGGCGTTCTCGCCGAGCAGATTGCCCGCTTTTTCTATCCCCACGACCGGCACGATAACTTCGGCGACGACGCTTTGAGCATTCGGTAACAGCGGCGAGTCAATTCAGGCTGCAAAGTCCGGGGTCTGGTCCATTTTTCGGCGAGAACGGATGAAATTCACCCGAGATCCTTGCCCGAAGCCATGGACCAGACCCCCTTCGCGTTGGACTTTAACGTTCTCCTGCCCGTCGATTGACGACTCCAGGCTGGGCAAGTATCATGGAACAGAATGATTTTGTCGATCGGTTTCCGCAGCCCTGATGTCGGAATCCGTGTTTCCCACCTTCAATGCGTCCGCTCTGTCCGGAGGGTTTTGTAGCTATGTCCCTAGTTCCGCATCGTCTCGATAAGCC
>JANXQG010000385.1 GCA_025356915.1 Planctomycetota bacterium
CATGGGCCGGCCGAAGTGCGAGACATGCGACGTTCATGAACCCCGTGGCACCGATGTGGTCATTGGCAAAGCGGCCAGTAATACCACCGCAATATCGGCCGATCAACGCTACTCGGCGATCAACGCCTTTCTGGCTCGATCGTCCTCGGAACGGCTGGCTTACTGGCGGCAGGAACTGGCCCGCTGCGTAAAATGCTACGCCTGTCGGCAGGTCTGCCCGATGTGCTACTGCCCGCGGTGTATTGTCGATAAGAATCGGCCGCAAGTGATCAGCACCTCGGCCACGCTCAAGGGAAACTTCGCCTGGCACATCACTCGGGCTTTTCATCTGGCTGCACGATGCGTCGGCTGCGAAGAATGTACTCGGGTTTGCCCGATGGGCATCGATTTACGACTGTTGAATCTCTCGCTGGCCCAGGCGGCGGAAGAAAACTTCGCTTTTCGTGCCGGCGATGATCCCCAGGCCGAGCCTGTGGTTGGTTCCTATGCACTCCAAGACAAGGAGAGCTTCATCCAATGAGCGAAATTCTATCCTCCGCGACTCTTCGTAGGTTGGTCGATCAATGGATCACCGAGGGCCGCCACGTGGCCGGTCCGCGATTGGTCAACGATCGGCTGCTTTACGGCTGGCTTGAATCGGCCGGGCAACTGACGCTCGACGGCGAGACTCGACCACGGAATTCGATCAAGGATTTTCTCTTTCCACGCCACGAAAAGCTGTATGGCTATAAGCTTGGGCGGAAACGCGTCGAGTTGACGGAAGTTGCGCCGCTGGTGGATGAGCAGATCGTGATTGCTGCCCGACCGTGTGACGCAGCTTTGGGGCCAATCCTCGATCGTGTGTTCAACTGGGACTATTCCGACGCCACCTACAATCGCCGCCGTGAGTTGACGACCATTGTGACCCTGGCTTGTCAGAGCTTTGATGCCCAGTGCTTCTGCACTTCCGTTGGGTCTGGCCCGGACGACCCGCGCGGATCGGACGTCATGCTCCATGCGCTGGACGAAGGGATTTTGGAAATCCGCTGTTTGACGGAAAAGGGCCGGCGATTGTTCGCCGGGCAGACCGAACCGTCGGCCCTCAAGGCGCAGGTGGGTGCGGGACCGGAGATTCGCTTCGACCTCGGCAAGGTGGGCGAGTTCCTGGAAGGCGGCTTTGAAGACGCGCAATGGCCGGAGATGGCCCGGAGATGCCTCGGCTGCGGGGTCTGTGCTTACACCTGCCCCACGTGCCATTGTTTTGATATCGTCGATGAAGGTGCCGGGGGGCAGGGTGTGCGAGCAAGGAATTGGGACGCTTGCCAGTTCGGCATGTTCACGCTCCACGCAGCAGGCCATAACCCGCGGAGTCAGCAGGCCCAGCGGCAGCGGCAACGGATTTACCACAAGTTTCGCATCTATCCGCAGAAATTTGGCACGCTCCTCTGCACCGGTTGCGGCAACTGTACGCGGAATTGCCCGGTCGGACTCGGCGTCCAACCGGTGCTTTCGGCGATTTCGCGGAAAATGCAATCCAACGATGAATTGTAGGGTGGGCCGAGTGAAACGAGTCCCACCATGAGAAAATCGGCCCGCCCTCCATTTACCATAAAGACTACCATGAACGCCAATATCTACCTGCCCGACCTGATGGAAGTCGTTCAGGTCCGCCAGCAGACGGCCGACGTGAAATCGGTCCGCATTCGTTTCCGCGATGAAGAGCGGGCTCGCGCCTTCAGCTTTCGCGTAGGCCAGTTCGGAATCTTCTCCGCCTTCGGGGCAGGGGAGTCACCCTTTAATCTTTGCTCCAGCTCGAACTGGCAAGACTTCATCGAGTTCTGCTTCCGCCGCACCGGTCGCGTGACCGAGGCTTTGTGGAACATCGACGAAGGCGATATTGTTGGCTTCCGCGGACCGTACGGCAACGCCTATCCGATGGACAAGTGGCGGGGAAAGAACCTGATTTTTATCGGCGGCGGAATCGCGATGCCGCCGATCCGCTGCGCTATCTGGTACGCCCTGGAAAATCGCGATCAGTATGGCCAGATTACAATCGTCTATGGTTCGAGGAAGGTAGGCGACCTGGTCTTTCAAAATGAACTTGACCGCTGGGCCGAATACGACAACGTGCGAGTGGTGACTTGCGTCGATCCGGGCGGCGAGACCCCCGACTGGAAGGGCGAAATCGGCTTCGTGCCGACCGTCGTCCAACAGGCCGACATCTCGGCCGAAAACGCCATCGCGCTCGTCATCGGCCCGCCGATCATGATTCAGTTCACGCTGCCCGTGCTCAGCAAGATCGGGCTGGGCGATAGCGATATCTATACGAGCCTGGAGAACCGCATGAAGTGCGGCGTGGGCAAGTGCGGCCGATGCAATTGCGGCCCAGCCTATGTCTGCAAAGAAGGCCCCGTCTTCACGCTCGAACAAATCAAGCGTTTGCCCAAGGATTTTTGATTTTCATTGACACGCATGGCGAGCCACATGCGCACTTGGTCGAACAGCGGCTTCAGCGTCGATCAGTAAAAAAAATATAGAATAGCATTTTTGATTCTCTGAAGCTCTTGGAATCTATCTCAGAACTCAAGGAGAACCACGAAAAACACAAAACAGACGAAAAAGGGTTCAACGGAACGGAATTCATTCCGTTAGGGGGATAGCTTTAACATAGCCTTTCGACGCAATCGACATCGACCCCAGGAGAACTACCCCTGCTCACTCTCTTGACTTCTTGGCTTTCCCGTCCGACAATTCCGTCATCCCTTTTCTCTTCAAGAGGACTTTCATCGTGGCGCAAGGCTGGCAAAACTTATTGTCGGGTTATCCGTGGTTCGAGGGCGAAGGCAACTACCCGATCACGGCCTATTCGGAGTTCATGCCGCCGCCCCGCTTGGGGCAGAAACCCTATGGCAGCATCGATCACGGTCTCTATCGCGAAGACGACCCCTTCGGCTGGCACATCACCGAATATGAGGAAGCCCTGGAACTTCAGCCGGGTCTGGAGATAATCGCCAAGGAACTGATGCACGTCGTCCATCATCTTGGTTGCTGCGATCCGGCCCACGGAATCGCCCGCAAGAAAATCGAGGACAATCCCTACTGGCCCAACGACTTGGAGACTTTGGGTGCGCCCAAGCACGAACGCTACGTGCTCCTGCTCCCGCTTGCGCTCTCGAAGACACAGGATGATAAGGGCCGCGTTCGATGGACCTTGTTCGGCGGCAGCGAACAAGGCCCGGCCAATGCCTTTTGGAAAAGCTTCTATACCTCGCCTCGGCGGGAGGTGCCGCGCGAATGGTCCGAAGGTTTTGTCCGCCGACTGCTGGCCGCGGCATACGACGAGAGGCCGGAAGCCCTAGCCGATCTTCGCAAAGCGGGCTTTCGTGTTTACACGAATCCCACGGCCGCGCTTCTGCCCTCGTGGAAAGAGGAGCCGCTGCCCAAATGGACTGAACCTTATCGTTGGGTAAAGGGTTCGCTCCGCGGCGTCCGCTATCTATTGACCTTCTGCCCTTGGAAGTTCCTGCCTGCGGCGGTGCGAAAGGCCTATCTGGCCGGAGATCTGAACTTGCTGCCGTTTCCGGGCAGCCTCGTATTCTTTGGCGCGCCGCCCTACTTGGAACTTCAGCGCGAACTGACACTGGCCGGGCAGATTCCACTGCTACAGTCGCTCTTCCGCCACGAGGCCCCCAATTCGATCCGCATTCCGCAATCGGGCTGGCTGCACGAGGCGAGCCCCGGAGACGGTCACGAACCGCACGTTCATGGGCCAGTCCGCGACACGTTCCGCCGCTCGCACCGCTGGCAACGGATCCATCGCCACGAAGACGAACTGGCCGTGGTCGGCACCGAAGACAAGCTGACCCATGTACTCTTGAGCACCACTCCGGACGACATCAGCCTCTACAACAAACCGATGGCTCGCAACGCCCAGATTTGGAGCCACGAGTACAAACTGCTGCTGGATGGCCCGCAGGCGACGCCCGACCAACTTCGGCAGGTGGCCGACAGCTTGGCTGCCGGCGGGCTGTTTGGTTATCGCATGATCTATCCGGCCATGCGAGTAGGTGAGCACGAAGTCTATTGGCATCGCCCGCTGGTCGCGTTTCGCTCGCCAGTCAGTGGCGAAGCGGTCTTGCTGTCGGATTCCCCGCTGGGCTATTTCACGGCTTATTCTCACGCCAAGCCGCGGCTTGATCGGGCTGTGGAGCTATGGCCGCGGATGCTCGATCAGCCGCTGCATCGCGCCGCCGTGCGGTTATTCTCGCACGTCCACGAGAATCACCTCCGGCAGACCTTGTTCAATATCCGCAAGCTGTTGGACACCCGCGACCTGCTCGACCGGCCACTGAGCTTTAGCCTCGCGCGACAATTGCTTACACTGCCCAAGCACGAGACACTGGAAGATTGGTTCCTTTCGTTGCCGGCCCGCGCGAGCAATGCCGAGGAGGCCATTTCGCTTGTCGAACAACTGCGCGGGTGTATTGATGAAGATAGGATGGGCCGAGCAACGCGAGTCCCACCAATTTCCGACGCGGACAACTCGGGTGATACTCGCTTAGCGCGGCCCACCCTGCGCACTCAACCGCTGCCCTCGCTGACCTCGCTGACCTACGACCGCACGGCCAAGCGGTCGTACGAAAAGGCTTATTGGCAGATGATCGCCAAACTCGCGACCGGCCGCTTTAAGAATAAGGACAACGCAGACTGCGTGCTCGATCCGCCAACCCGCAAGCGACTCGTGCATCACAACCGTGACCTGGAGGCATTAGGCGATTACCTGCTTGCCCACTATGCGAAGGCTGCCAAGGCGGCCGGCATGGCCGATCAGGTTCTGGTGGGCGAGCTACCGTTCCGCTGGCAAACCGATTTTCATTTCTCCTGGTCCGGCGGCTGGAAATTGAACCAGGAGGGTGAAGCCTACGAGCGCGACCTGGTGATTGTGATCCCCGGCAAGAATCGCAAACGGGCCGTGATCATGGCCGACCACTACGACACGGCCTACATGGAAGACGTCTACGGCTACTTCGATAAAGGCGGAGGGCCGCGGATCGCCGCCGCCGGGGCCGACGATAACCACTCGGCCACCGCTGCCATGATGCTCGCCGCCCCGATCTTCCTCGACCTGGCCAAACAGGACAAGCTCGAGTCGGACATCTGGCTCGTGCATCTCACCGGCGAGGAGTTCCCTTCCGACTGCATGGGTGCCCGGGCTTTGTGTCAGCAAGTCGTCGAAGGCAGCTTGAAGATCCGCCTGACCAACGGCCGCTGGAAGAACCTGGCCAAGGCCCGCGTGGATGGCGTCTACGTGATGGACATGATCGCCCACAACAATGACCGCGAGAAGGATATCTTTCAGATTGCCCCGGGTGCCAATAGTCAGTCGATGCGGCTGGCCGAGGAGGCCCATGCGGCCACGGAGATTTGGAACGCCTCGACGCCGGCATGGAACCGCCGCGGCGATCGGCGCGGTGTTTCGCGCGGCAAGCGATCGGCCGACGGCATCACGATTCCCGACGTGGCCTTGCATCTGCCGTTGAGCGGCGAGGTGCGGCCGCCCTACTATCGCCGAAGTGCCCTGTACAACACCGACGGCCAGATCTTCTCCGATGCCGGCGTTCCCGTCGTTTTGTTCATGGAGAACTACGACATCAATCGCCAGGGCTATCACGACACGCACGACACAATGAAGAACATCGATCTCGATTATGGTGCCGCACTGAGCGCGATCGCCATCGAGTCCGTCGCTCGGGCAGCAGGGCGGTGCAGGCGCACCGTCAAGGTTCCCGACGTGTTGTCGGGGTGTAAGTCCGCTGTAGTTTGAAACATCGACGCGATCAATTGCCGGCCATCGTTGGTCTGTGACATCCGCTCCCGTACGATCCGCACCAGCGTTGTCTCTGTACGGTAGGCAATCTGAGCCTCGGGATTCCAGCGACAGCGGTCGCGCCCGCGGCCTACAGGAAACGCCGTCTTGAGATCGTCCGGTTCATGGGCATTCCTTCCAGTATTCCAATGACTTTGTCACTTCCCAGCTTCACACTCCGCGATCTTGCGGTCGTTGAACGTCTCGGTCAAGAGGCCCTCCTCGAAGAGAAGCTTGATCTGCCGGATCCGCCACTCGACTTGCTGCTTGGTGAACTTCGGCTTGGCCGCGGTCCCGTCGGCGGATACGGCCGCGGGTTTCGGCTCGACGGGCCGCGGCACCGGCGCCCGACGCACCCGCTTGGCCAGCGGTTGATACGTAGGCGAGAAGACAACGACGTTAAGCGCCGACTCGGCCGGCACGATGTGCCGCCACAAGAACGCTTGCATCCGGTCCTCGGCCGGCACAACCGCGTGGACAACCTCGCGGTCGCCGATCTTCGCCCGGCCCTCGACCACCAGCGCCACCGGCTGCCGCGACTCGGGGAGCGTCGTCCTGACCCACAGCCGCGTCAACGACTGCGTGCCGGAAATCGTCATCGGCGAGGCCACGAAGCCCGGCGAGGGGGCCTTGATCGCGACCTTCACCGGCCCGGTGAAGCCGTCTTTCCGCACGAGCTGCACTGGGATGTTTGCCCCGCCCTTGAGCGACATCGCCGCGCTGGAGGGCACGGCGAAGAGGGCGAAGTCGGGCTGCGGCGGGCCGATTCGCAGCCGATAGCCATACTCCTCGCCGCCTGCCCGTGCCGTGTCGCCGACGTGGACGTAATACGTCCCGGCGGCCGGCAGTTTCAGCGAGAGATACGAATCGGCGTCGTGTGTGTTCGTGCCCGCCAGCGGATCCTCGGCGTCGTCGTTGTAGGCCAGCACCTTGCCTTTGGTGTCGGTGACCTTCAAGAGCGAATCCAGCGGCGAGCCGAGCCGCCGGGCGGTGACCTCGGCGATGACAGTCTCACCCGCGCGGCCCTGGAACGCAAAGACGTCCCAGTCGTCCGAACGGTCGATCCGGCCATTGACGATCACCGGCAGCGTCACCCGCTGGGCGTGCGCAAGGTCGTTGTTTGGCTCCTTCTCCACACACTCCGGCAGTGTGTCCAGCGCAAACGGAACCCGATTGAAAACCAAGCCCTTGCACACGGCCGCCATCTGATAGACGCCCGGCCCGGCATCCCGCGGCGGCAGCTTCAATATCGCCCCGTCGAGATTAAGACCTTTCAACTCGACCTTCGATGGTTGGCCCGCCTGGCCGCCCAGCGGGAAGATGCACGTCACGAATGGCAACTCGCCGATACTCACGCGGTAGACGAAATCCTCGCGGCCGCGGTACAACGCGTCGGTGATCGTGAAGAAGTAATCGCCGTCTTTCGGCACCTCAAAGAAGATCACCGGATCGGGCTTGAAGCGATAGTCGTCGTCGTAGGCCAGTTCCCGGCCGGCCGCGTCATAAACGGCTAGCACCGGCTGAAACCAGCCCGGCACGGCGTCGGCGATGAACGGCACGAGGTCCCGCGCCTGGGCCGAGAGCACCAGCCTCTGCCCCTTGCGGGCGTGGAAGCGGTAGCGGTTCTCCTCGCCCGAGGCGATCTGGCCGTTCACCGTGCAGGGCAGCGTGATCTGCTGCTCAACTTCGTCATCGGGCCGCTTGCGGAGCGCGGTCTCCTCCTTGCCCAACACCTGGAGCGTGGCGCTAAGCATCGGCTTGCGGCAAACCTCCGGAATCTGGCCGACGTGGAAGACCAACGGATTCGATACCCCCTTGGGCGTCGCCAGGACGATCTGCCGCGGGCCCGGCTCGGCATCGCGGTCGAGGGTCACCTCGACGAGCATCAGGCTCGAAATCGAATTGCAGGCCGGTGTGGTCACGAAGGCCGCTAGCCTCCGCTCGATCCGCGCGGCCATCTTGAGCGAATCGTCGCCCTGCTTCCCGACCTTTTTCAACTCCGCAAGCTGCCCCTTCATCAGGTTCGTTTCCTCGTTGTTCATCCGGCGGAGGTACTCGACCACCTTGCACCGCACCCCCTTGCCAGAGACGTGGACGGAGCTCTCGTGGTCGAGGTTCTGCCCGCCGAGGCGGATCTCGAACTTCGTCCCCTGCTGCCCGCCGGCCGGATAGACGTAGCCGATGTACGGCCGCTGCTGGGCTTGGGCGAGCGAGGCGAGGGCCGCGACGCCAATGAGCGCCGTGTGGATCGAGCGAATGAATGGCCTGTTCGTCTGCATGATGTCTTTCAACCTGACCTACATGATCTCCGTCAACAAACCCGCCGACTTCACCTTGTCCGACGGCGGCGGCAGCACGTAGGCTTCAAAACCCATCGGGTGCGGCAACCGAGCCTGGGGGTCGATCCCGGCCAGCTTGTAAATGCTGCCTAGCAGATCGACCGGGTACACCGGGCGCTCCTTGACCTCCTCTGCCTTCGCGTCCGACGCACCGACGACGTGCCCGCCCTTGAGCCCCCCGCCCGCCACCAGCACGCTGAAGACGTTGCCGTAGTGGTTGCGGCCACCGTTCCAGGGCGGTTGCCAATCGACCTTTGGCCCGCGGCCGAACTCGCCGCAGCACCACACCAGCGTCGTCTCCAGCAGCCCACGGTCCTTCAGGTCGGCCAAAAGCGCGGCCAGCCCCTGGTCGAGTTGCGGGCATTGACGCCGCATCGTGTTGAAGTGGTTGCTGTGCGTGTCCCATCCGCCGGGGTAGTTGATCACAACGTACGGCACGCCCGTCTCGACCATCCGACGCGCCACGAGGCACTCCTGGCCAAAGGTGTGCCGGCCGTAGCGTTCCCGCAACTCCTGCTTCTCCTTGGTCAGGTCGAACACATCCTTGCCCTCGCCCAGGATCAGCTCATACGCCGACTTCCGGGCCTCGGCGGCCGCGGCCAATTGCGGGCTGTCGGGCATCGCGGCGCCCAGCGTGTTCATCTTGTCGAGCAACTGCCGTCGGGCCTTCTGCCGCTCGTCGGTGATGCCGCGAGCGACGATGCCCTCGACCTCGAACCGCGCCTGGCTAGGGTCGCCACCGGTGGCGAACGGCTTGTACTTCGGCCCCAAGAAGCCTTCCTCGGAGAAACGCCCCTGCGCCCGCGTGAGCACCACGTAGGGCGGGAAGATGCCCTTGTACTGCGGGCCTTTGAAGAGCGAAAAGACCGCCCCGATGCTCGGATAGGCCAGCCGCTCGCCGGGCACGTGGCCGGTCTGCATCAGGTAGGCCGCCGTCTCGTGGCCGTTGTTGCGGTGGGTCATGCTGCGGATCAGCGAGAACTTGTCGGCCTGCTTCGCCAGCAAGGGGAACAACTCGCCAAGCTGGATGCCGTCGACGTTCGTCGGGATCGCCTTGGCAAGGTCGCCCATGTACTCGCGGCCGGCCTCGGGCTTGGGGTCCCAGGTGTCAATGTGCGACATCCCGCCCCACAGGAAAACCTGGATGACCGACTTCGCCTTGGCCTGGATCGGTGCCGTGGCGGGCGCCGTGCCGGCCAGGGTGGTGCTTCCCAAGGATCCGGCCGCCACAACTCCCGCCGCGCCGCACAATCCGCGGCCGATCGCCTCGCGTCGAGTGATTTCGGTATGCATGGTGGTCTCCTTGTACGTCAGGCTTTCCAGCCTGACACCTGACGTACTTCTCAATGCCTGTAAAGGAACTCCGGGCTGTTGAGCAATGCCCACG
>JANXQG010000407.1 GCA_025356915.1 Planctomycetota bacterium
AGCGAATTGGTCCAGGTTGACGACGAGATCGAAGTCGTCGTGCTGAAGATCGACAAGGAAAAACACGAAATCTCTTTGGGCATGAAGCAAACCCTGGAAAACCCGTGGGACCGCGTTGCCGACCGCTATCCGCCGGGAGCCTTGGTCAAAGGCACGGTTCGCAACCTCACCAACTACGGTGCCTTCATTGAGATTGAAGAGGGTATCGATGGCCTGCTGCACGTCAGCGACATGTCATGGACCCGCAAGATCAGCCATCCCAACGAAATGGTCGAGAAGGGCCATGTGCTCGATTGCCGCGTGCTAAGCGTCGATCAGGAACGCCGCCGCATCGCCCTTGGCATGAAGCAACTGACCGAGGATCCCTGGGCAACCGACATTCCCATGAAGTACCAGCCTGGCCAAGTCGTCAAGGGTCCGGTCACGAAGATCACCAATTTCGGCGTTTTTGTCGGTCTGGAAGACGGCCTGGAAGGCCTGCTGCACATCTCGGAGTTGGCAGACCATAAGGTCGAAAATCCCGAGGACGTAGTCAAGGTCGGTGAGGAGATCGAGGTCAAGGTTCTTCGCGTCGATGCTAACGAGCGGAAGATCGGCCTCTCCCGGAAGCGGGTTGAGTGGGCCGCGGAGGAAGCAGCCGACGAGCAGTCTGCCGCTTCTGGCAAGTCGCAGTCTTCGACCCCGTCGGCCGAGCTCAAGGGTGGCGTTGGTGGCGGCTCCGGTCCGCTGATCGCTCCGCGCACAGCCAAGCCCGAGAGCGAAGAGCCGGCCGAGTCCGAAGGTGAAGAGCCGGCCAAGCCCGAGAGCGAAGAGCCGGCCAAGCCCGAGAGCGAAGAGCCGGCCAAGCCCGAGAGCGACAAGTAACGTCGATCATTTATTCCGATTTTACCGCGACCCCGTCGGTTACGACCGGCGGGGTCGTTCTATTCGTTACCTTCGCGTTTACGCCTATTTCCCCCCTAGTTCGTCAACTTTACGCTTCTTTGGAGAAACTCGTTCGACATCGTCGATGACTTGTCTGTTCAATGCCTGCCCCCCGCAAAGAAACTGCCGTCATGCCGAAGACACGCCGCCGCCCACTCGCCTCTGTGCAGTCTCCCCTGGAAACCTACTTACGGGAGATCAACGAAACCTCGTTGCTTTCGGCCGACGATGAGCACGAATTGGCCGTGGCTATTGGCGGCGGCGATGTGCATGCCCGGGATCGCATGGTTCGCGCCAATTTGCGCCTCGTCGTCAATATCGCCCGTGGCTATACCGGCAAGGGACTCGGCCTTCAGGATCTCATCGAAGAAGGAAACTTGGGTTTGCTTCGCGCCGTGGAAGGCTTCGACCCCGCTATTGGCACGCGGTTTTCGACCTACGCCAGCTATTGGATCAAGCAGTCGATCAAGCGGGCCTTGATCAACACGGCGAAGACGATCCGTATTCCGGCCTACATGGTCGAACTGCTCTCGAAGTGGCGACGCGCGACGACCCGTCTGGCCGAGGAATTGGGCCGTACCCCCACACCTGAAGAGATTGCCCGTGTACTTGGCCTGGCAAGCAAGAAGCTGCCGATCATCAAGAAGGCCATCCATATTTACAATCTTACGCCGCAAACCGATCAGGCCGACGCCGGTTGGTCCTTGGGGGAGATGGTCCCGGACGAGCGGATCCGCACTCCGGAAGCGGAGATGGTCGAGAGCGATAACTTGGTCCAAGTCATGCGACAATTGGAAACGATGGATACGCGGGAGGCGACGATCCTTCGCATGCGGTTTGGGATCGATGGACTCGAACCGAAAACATTGAAAGAAATCGGCGAAAGCCTCGGCCTGACTCGCGAGCGCGTGCGGCAGATTGAAACCGAGGCCCTCGGCAAGCTGGCCGAGAGTCTGGAAGGCTCAGGGAACTAAACAACTACCCAAAATACTCGGGTGAATTGCCAGGCCGCCATTTGATATTGCATCCAATGCTGGGCCGCGGATCTTTCGATACGGGCCGGCCGGCCAAGACGGCGTCGATGGCGTCGCGGAGATCCTTACCGGTGACGGGCAAGCCGTTGCCGGGACGGCTGGCGTCCATCTGGCCGCGATAGACTAGTTTCTGATCGGCGTCGAATAGAAAGAAGTCGGGTGTGCATGCGGCTCGATAAGCCTTGGCAATCTGCTGCGACTGGTCGATGAGATAGGGGAACGTATAGCCCCGCAGGGCGATTTCTTCTTTCATCTTCGCCGGCGAGTCATCCTGGTAATGTTCAAAGTCATTTGAATTGATGGCAACAACCCCTACGCCCAGTTCCTGATACTCCTTGGCAAGCTGTGCAAAGGCAGGCGCGATGTGTTTGACGTAGGGACAGTGGTTGCAGACGAATGTTACCAAGAGGGCTGGCTGCCCCGCAAAATCGCCTAGGGAGTGGATCTTGCCGTGGGGGTCCGGCAGGGCAAAGGCGGGTGCTTCGGTGCCAAGCGATAACTGCATTGTACTGGGGGTCAGGGCCATGATATTCTCCTTGTTGTGTAAGGGGTAATAGGTAGAGGATTCTACGCATTGGCGTCAAGCTGGAACAGGTGCCGGGCGTTGGCCGCAGTCTGGCGGACAAATTCGTCAAGCGGCACGCCACGCAGCGTGGCCAAAGCGGCGGCTGTGTGGGCCAACAACGCAGGCTCGTTCCGCTTCTGCTTGCCACGAAATGGCTCAGGCGTGAGATAGGGGCTGTCGGTCTCGATTAAGATGCGATCGGCCGGGATGGTACCAGCAGCCTCGCGAAGCGTTTGGAATTTCTTGTTCATATAGGTCGCGTTGCCGGCAAAACTCACGTAAAGCC
>JANXQG010000415.1 GCA_025356915.1 Planctomycetota bacterium
GTGTTGGACAACGAGCCTTCGATCAACGCCTTCGCTGCCGGGTATCAACCGCAGAACGCCGTGGTCGCGGTCTCGCGCGGCTGCCTGCAATATCTCACGCGCGAAGAATTGCAAGGCGTGTTGGGCCACGAATTCAGCCACGTACTCAATGGCGACATGCGATTGAGTCTCCGCTTGATTGGCATCGTTTACGGCATCCTGGTCCTTTCGATCATCGGCTACTTCGTGATGCGTTCGGCCGGTTTTGCAGGTTCATCATCGTCGCGCGATTCCGGCGACCGTCGCGGCGACAATCGCGCTGCTCTATTTTTCATCGGCCTGGCGCTCTACATCTTGGGCTACCTTGGCGTGCTGCTGGGTAATATCATCAAAGCCGCTATCTCCCGGCAGCGAGAGTTCCTGGCCGACGCCTCCAGCGTGCAGTTTACTCGTAATCCCAGCGGTCTGGCCAACGCATTGAAGAAGATCGGTGGCCTTGCCGAAGGCTCCCGGATCAACGATGCTCACGCCAACGAGATCAGCCACATGTTCTTCGGCAACGCGTTTGCTGGATCAATCTTCAACCTATTCGCCACCCATCCACCGCTGGAGGATCGCATCCGGCTGCTCGATCCAAATTTTGATGGCAGTTATGCGGGGGTCGAGGCACTGCCCGATGCGTACGTCGGGCTTTCGAGCCTGACTAACCAGGCCGCTCCGTCCGCGCAGGATGCGGCCATTGCGGCGATGACCTCTGGTCTCAGTTCCGGTGCGGTACCGCCGCGGTCAACCCGGCAGGTCAGCACCGATTGCGATCGGATCGTCGGCCAGGTTGGCACTCCGCAGGCAGAACACCTGGAACATGCCGAGCGTTTGGTCGCGGGTCTACCCGCGGTGGTTGTCCAAGCGATCCGCGAGCCCTATACCGCACGCGGTGTGGTTTTTGCCTTGCTGTTGAGTCGCGAAGACGAGGCCACCCGTAATCGGCAGTGGCAACTGCTCCAAGCACACGTCGAGCCGCCCTTGGTGCGGGTTGTGCAGCAGCTTTCCGAACGGATTGACCCGTTGCCTGCGGAAAACCGCTTGTCCGTGGTGGATATGACGATTCCTGCACTGAAGCGGCTCTCATCGGCGCAATACCAAGCATTTCGGCAGATCGTCGAGGCCCTTACGGCAGCGGACGGCAAAGTCGATTTGTTTGAATATTGCCTACGTGTGATTCTTTTCGGCTATTTGGACGTTCAGTTTGGATTACGTCCCGCGCCGTCTGTCCGTTATAAGGCCGTGAGTGCCGTGTCGCAGCCGGCGGCCATCATCCTTTCCGCTCTGGCCTATGCGGGCCAGAGCCAGCCGAACGACATTCAAAAGGCATTCCAGGCTGGCGCGCACGATCTGCTCGGCCAGGTTCACATCATTCCGCCGCAACAGTGTACGTTTGATACCTTTGATGCAGCTTTGTCTGAACTTGCGCAGGCCAGCTCAGCGGTGAAGCGGAGGATTCTGGAGGCGGTTGTGGCTTGCATCGCCGCCGACGGCAAGATGACGGTCGAGGAAAACGAACTTTTGCGTGCCGTAGCCGCCGCGCTTGCCTGCCCATTGCCGCCCGTGCCGGTGAGTTCAGGGGCATAATTGGGACATTCAGCTTTTCCTTGACACGGCACACGGCTTCCGGTATTATTTGAAATTATTCACCAAAACGCGAGCGTTGCGTGGCCGTCGGTATTCGTCGGCAGCCTCTTTGCTCGCCGGCTTTTCTGATTTTGAAACACTCGAGAGGAATTCTATAACATGCCGCGTATTGCCAGAGCTTCCGCCGGAGGCCTTTGTTACCACGTTCTTAACCGCGGAAATGCCGGGACCGAGGTCTTCCGCGACGCATGCGACTACGCCGGTTTTGTGGAGCTTCTTCAGCAGGGAACCGAAACTCGCAATATCCGCTTGCTGGCCTATTGTCTACTGCCCGATCACTTCCACATGGTCCTCTGGCCGCGAAAAGACGGCGATCTCAGCCACTGGATGCAATGGCTCTCGACGAGCCACGTTCGCCGCTACCACCAACAACATCAGTCGAGCGGTCATATCTGGGGGGGACGATTTCGGGCTTTTCCCGTTCAGCCGACCGAAAATTTATTGACGGTCCTGCGCTATGTCGAGCAGAATCCTCTTCGGCTCAAGAACCTGAAAGTTCGGAAACTCGAACGTTGGCCCTGGTCGTCGGTCGGCAAGGAGGTGGCCGGGTTAGAACGTCCAAAGATCGAGCCCGGACCGATGGCCCGTGGTTCAAACTGGCTCCAATCGGTCCTACAACCGTTGACCACCGAGGAGTTAGTCCTGCTGCGGCGCAGCGTCGTTCGCGGCGCGCCTTTCGGTGACTCGAAGTGGCAACAACGGATTATAGCGAAATTAGGGCTTGAATCGACCATGCGGCCTCGCGGACGGCCTCGCAAGACAACGGTCGAGTAAGACGCTCTTTTTTTCGCCCCTTGTGCCGTTTTGATAACCTAAATTTCTTCAGCGGCCTAGTTCGATTGTCAGAATGCTCAAGGGAGCGATCGCGATGTCTGTCTTAACGATTTATGTCATCTTTGTCTTGGCGACTGCGCTCGCCGGTTTGGCTGCCGGGTGGTGGTTGCGGAGCCGGAGCGTGGAACCCCAAGAAGCCCCCATTGACCAAGGGGAAGTTCGCCGTGCCCAGGATCTGTTGGGCTGTCTGCGAAAATTGGCATCCAGCGTGGCGGTTGAGTTAGGTGAACACAATACGCGCGTCGAGGAAATCAACGTCGAATTGAAGAGCGATGCACTCCCCGAACCAGCCAAGATACTCAACGTGGTTACCAAACTGGTCGACGTCAATAAAATCGTGCAGGGACGGTTGAATCAGGCTGAAGACCAACTCTTTTAAGAACTCTGTGATGGCAGAGGCTGCTGAGGTCTTCTATGATCAAAACTTCTTGGAAAGGCTGGGAAAGAATCCTTATTTACTAGCAGTCAAGAATGGAGTCTATG
>JANXQG010000601.1 GCA_025356915.1 Planctomycetota bacterium
TACCATTATTTGCGTTCCGCACCTAGAACCGGAAGAGCCAATTAATTCCGTTCTACAAAACCCGCCGCTCACCGTTATGCCACCTGCTGTGGCCGGTCTCCTGACCGCACCACACCGCGCCGCTGGGCGAGCTAAAGCCCACCCTACTACTGCACCTAGAACCGGAAGAGCGCGGAATATGCATGGAGTTTTTTGTGTGATGGCTTGCCACCGTACTTCAAAAGCCGACCACCCCAACTCGGGGGGGGTGTGTTGATCCGGGAATTGATGTTTACCTCCACGTCCACTCTCGCTATGATCCGCAGCCTGAAAACTTCTCAGGGAAATCCTTGCTTTTGGGGGTGCTTAACCGATGCGCGATCCTTCGATCCTCTTAAAACTGACGAAGACTGTTTTCCGCTTTCTGGCCTCGCTCAAATTGGCCGTGACTCTGATCGTCCTGCTTGCCGCGATCCTCGCCGTAGCGACCTTTGTTGAGTCCGACAAGGGGCGGGACTACACCCGCTGGTACTTCTACACCCAGACTTGGTTCGTGGGCTTGTTAGGAATGCTGGGCGTGAACATCCTTGCGGCCGCGCTCATTCGCATTCCCTGGAAACTGCGACAGTTCGGTTTCGTGGCGACGCACGCCGGACTGCTCGTCCTGTTGGCCGGCTCGATTGTGACGTTCAACTCGGGGATCGATGCAATCATCTCACTCGAGCAGGGGGAAGCGAGTGACCAGATCACCGTCCGCGATTTGAACCGATTCTCGGTCGAGTGGCGGGCCATTGCCGGTCAACCGGAGCGCCCTGTATCGCAATTTATCTTCACTCCCGGTCCGATCGACTGGTCCGAGGGGAAGAGCCTGCTGCTAGGGGAAATCAACGCCGTGAAGCTCCGGGTTACCCAATATTTGGCTCACGCCCGGCCTTTGGAAGAGTGGGCGGCTGACCCTGACGGAAACGGCCTTGCGGCGATGAAATTTTCGCTCGTCGGCCCGGATAACACGGAGAACGCCGAACAGTGGCTCACCGCCAGTCGTTTCGGTGGCAGTACGGCGGTCGGTTCCGCCAAGGTGGAATTCCAGAAGGCAGAAGCCGACACCATGGTCGACGACTTTGTCAATCCGCCGGCGAAAGAAGAACTTGACCCCCAGGGTTTGCTGACAATTCACCATGAAGGCCGCGTGACTCGCGTGCCCGTCAGCAAGAGCGTCGGCAAGAAGATCCCACTGGAGGGCAGTGCCGTTTCCGTTGAGATTGCCGAATACCTACCTAACGCCAAGCTTCAGGCCGACGGCCGATTCAAGAGCGTGGGCGACAAGCCACGCAATCCGGTCGTGGAACTGCGGGTTCATCTGCCGGGCACCAAAGATCCGGTCCGACAGATTGCCAAGGCATCGTTCGCTAATCCTGGGAGCATGCATATCGACAAGTGTCCGGTGAAGTTCTGGTATCACCACCCTGCCGTCGCTGCCGAACCGGCCGTGGAGTTCTTGGTCACATCCGACAGCAAGCTCTACTGCCGTGTGGGTAGTGGGAAATACGCGTCGCGGGGCCAGGTTCATGCAGGCGACACGCTCGATGCCTGGAGTAACACTTCGGTCTCGATCGTGAACTTCGTGCCTCATGCACGGCGCGAGCTGATCTTTACGCCCGTGAAGGTTGCCCGCAGTGATCGCGAGACTTTCGAGGCTGCCGCGCAGGTTGAACTGACCGTCGGCGACACCACACGAAGCCTGTGGCTGCAACGCGGCAGTCGGGGCGGTATGCCGATCCCGGTCAAAACTTCCGAAGGCACCGTGGCGATTTCCTACGGCTACGAAAGCATGCCGCTGGGATTCTCTTTGCAGTTGAAGAAGTTCACTCGGGGGATGAATCCTGGCGGGATGGGCGACGCCTCCTTCGCCAGCACGGTGTCTCTGCACGACGAGGCGAAGAAGATCGATAAGGACCACGAGATTTCCATGAACGAACCGCTGGTCCATGGCAAGTACACGTTCTATCAATCGGGAATCCTCCCCAGCGGTACGGGAACCGTACTCACCGTGGCCTCCGACCCGGGGCTGTTCTTCAAGTATCTCGGCAGCATCATGACCTGCGTGGGCACGGCGATCATGTTCATCACACGTTCCCGGTTCGGCAAGTCATTCACATCCCTTTCTTCGCAGACAACGACCAAGGAGCAATTCATGCGACGTACCATCGCTGCCAGCCTGGCATATATTTGCCTCGCAGGTTCGGCCTTTGGAGCATCCTCTCAAGACCAGCGGTTCGATTGGAATGCCTGGCGATCGCTGAGTGTCCAAGATGGCGGCCGGCAGAAGCCGCTGGACAGCCTTGCCTGGGAAACCTGGCGACTGCTCGGTAATCGCGTCAGCTTTACCGATCCAGAAACGAATCAATCGCTCGAAGCGACGGCCTTTTACGTTGCATCGATGCTCGATTCTCCCACCTGGAACAAAAAGCTCCCCTCTGCCTCCGGGAAAGGGGCAGGGGGTGAGGGTGGAGCCTGCTCCGGATGCGCCACGCCGCCGGGTGGTGTCGACAAATGGGACGCCATGCCTCTACTACTCATCGATTCACCCGAACTGCGCAAGCTCCTCGGAGTAGCGATCGAGCAGAAGTGCATCGCACCGCGGGATCTCGAACAAGCTAAAATCGAGTCGCCGCGATCGCAGAAGCCAACGACGTTCATGGTTTGGGTACAGCAACTCGTCTTCAAGCCGGAAAATGAGCTTTCGCCGCTGGAAAAGAAAGGCGTGGAACTCTTCAATCGCTTGCGGGCCTATCAGGACCATCGCGCTGGCAGGCGGCTGGATATCTTGCCCATGTCAGGTTCCACGGAAAACCAGTGGATTTCCTTGGATTCGCTGCTGCGAACAAAGTTTGACGATGAGACCGACCCGAGCGGTTCGGTACGGGAATTGAGTGCTACTTTTCACAAACTGCGGACGGCTTACTTGGCCAATTCGCCCGCCGAGTTCAACGAGGCCTCGCACAAGTTTTTGGGAATGGTCCGAGAAATGGGGCCACAACTAGGGGCTTATCCGACGAGCCGGTTGATTGATCTGGAAGTGGCCTACAACCATTGGGCGCCCTTCCGTTTTG
>JANXQG010000441.1 GCA_025356915.1 Planctomycetota bacterium
GTTGATGCTCATGGAAGGGGAGTGCGAATACTGTGGACCGCTCCAGGCGGCAAGCCGGTTCGGCTACAGCAAGCAGGTTACTTTGAACTCCGCACCGTGTTTCGCGAATCGGGCGCGCTGGGACTGCGAAGCGAGAAACGCGGCCCGAAAGCAAACTACCGGCGAACGGCCGAAGTGGTCCGGCAGGTGATCCAACACCGCTTCCTCGATGGCGACGCTTCCCCGGAGGTGATCTCGCAGAAGTTGCAATGCCCCTGCGCACCGGATCCACCAATCACTTGATTCGCTAGCCTAATCCGTTGGTTATCGTCGACCGTTACCCCTGGTCACTGGAGCTTTATCGTCTAATCGCGTACGATCTTGCATCGCGGCAGGGCGGCGGCGAGTTTGGAGGCACCTTCGTCGGAGATGCCTGTTTGGCCGATCACGAGCGTTTTCAGCCCGGTGAGTTTGCGAAGGTGGTCGATCGAGGCGTCGGTAACCCCGGGGTCTGCCTGCAAATCCAGGGATTGTAGCTCGGTCAGCCCGACAATCGATCCGACGCCGGCATCGTCCATTCCGCAGCGGACGATGGTGAGGCTACGGAGTGTTTTCAACCCTGCAAGGTGGACGATTCCCTCGCCGGTCACGGCCGTATCACGCAGGGAAAGCTGCCGGAGTTTATGGAAGTTCTTTACATGCTGTAGACCCGCATCGCCGAAGCTCAAGCAGCGCGCGATGGCCAGATCCTCGATCGGCAGTTCTTGCAGTTGGGCAAGTCCGGCATCCGTTAGTCCAGCATCCTCGATAGTCAGGCTACTGATTGCAGGAAACTTTTTGACCACCGCCAGACCGGCATCGGTGATGGCATAGCCGCCCAATTTCAGTGCCGTGAGCTTGTGAAGCTCTTGAAGTTTGGTCAAACCAGCGTCACCGATCGCGGAGCAGCCCCGCAGATCGATCGCCTTGAGGCTCATCAAGCCTTTGAGATGCGTGATGCCCTTATCCGTGAAACCGTTCTCGATCAAAGCCAGGTGCGTCAAGCCGGGCAACTGCTGGAGGCAGGCCAGGCCATCGTCCGTGAGGTTAACACAGCGTCGCAAGCGGAGAGACTTGAGGTGCTTTAGGGTGGTAAGCTGCCGCAAGCCCGCGTCGTCGATCTGGGCGTCCTGGATTGCCAGTTCCACTAGGCCGATCCGCTTGGAAACATGTTGGAGACCGGCATTGGTGATATCGCCGCCGGAGAGCTTGACGACGGTCAGGTGGGGCAAGGCAGCGAGCACGTCCAGATCGGCATCGGTCACGGAGACGCGATCACCCGCCAAATCAAGCCCCACCAAATTACCGCTGACGAAAGTAAGCTGGCCCCGCAGGTCGTCGATGCGGTGAATCGCCTGAACGAACTTCGGATCGGCCCCCTCGACAATCGCTTTTTTGCGAATGGCCGCGACAAGAGCCTCTTCCGTCGGTGACCGAAGACCCGCGGACGCCCTACCCGCCCCAAAAAGCAGGCCGAAAATCCCTATTGCGCAGACCAAGCCAAGTCGATTGTTATGAGTCTTCATGTCGCATAACTCCTGGGGATAGTAGTGGCCCATGGCGTCCATGGCCGCAGGGTGGGGAGAGCGCAGTGAGAACTAGGGTTCGGCGCGGGTCTCCTGACCCCGCCGAAACGCCCGACCAAAGGTCTCCCGGCAAATTGGAAACCTTCGGTCGGCAGCGTGGCTCGGTCAGAGACCGGCCACAACAGTACGTCAGGCTTTCTAGCCTGACCTTGATCGGTTCACTGTCAGGCTGGAGAGCCTGACGTACGGAGGTGCATCACAGCGTCCAGGGAGCACGCATTGGCCGCGAACACATCTTGGCGGCCTCGGCATCGCCGACAATCACTTCTTTCTTCGGATCCCAGGTGACCTTTCGCTTCAGCCGGATGGCGATGTCGCACAATTGACTGACGATGTCCGAGCGGACTGCGTCCGACAGCGGGCTGACTGCGCCCTTGCGAGCCTTGACCGCATCGACATAGTTCTGATAGTGATTGCCACTATCGATCAGATGGACATCCTTTGCGCCGATCTTCTCTTGCAAAAGCGACTTGGGGCTGGCGTCCCAACCACCCCGAGAAATGCGAATCCAGCCTTCGCTACCGATGAACTTCGTGGAGTCATGGCCGGGCTTGAAGGTCATCTTCACGCCGTCGGCCATCTCGACCTTGACGTCCCAGTTGTGGACGGTGTTGTACAGACCCTTATCGGAAATCGTCCCCGTGCCCTGGAAAACCATGGGGCCAGTCAAGTCGGCATCGCTACCCCAAACCATGATGTCCAGGGGATGGGCACCCCAGCCGGCCAAGTATCCGATCGAGTAGTCGTAAATCCAGTAGGTTCCTGGCGGATGGCAGCGGTCGGCAGTAAAGGGCACCATGGGCGCGGGACCAAGCCACATTGAGTAATCGAGGTTCGACGGCACGGGAACTTCTTTCGTTGAGCCGCCCGCCCCCCCGTTGGGAGCAACGACTTCCAGCGTATGGACCTTGCCGATCCGGCCGCTACGGACCAGTTCGCAACCCAGGCGGCAGTGTGCGGAACTCCGTTGCTGCGTGCCGTACTGGAAAATGCGCCCGTTGTCCTGGAATACCTTGCGGCAGGCCAGGTTCTGCTCGATCGTCAGGCCGAGCGGTTTTTCCACGTAGGTGTCCTTCTTGGCGCGTGCGGCCGCGATGGCGATTGGTACGTGCCAATGGTCCGGTGTGGCGATTACCACGGCATCAATATCGGACCGGGCGAGCAACTCGCGGAAATCGGCGTAAGGCTTCCCCTTGCAGACCGCCGCCCGAGCCTCGCGGCGATCCTTGTAGGCGTCGGCCACGGCCACGCTCTGGCACCCCTTGCATTGTTGGAACTGAAAGAACAGACTGCTGCCCTGGCCGCCGACGCCGATATGGCCAAGTACGACACGCTCGCTGGCCGGAGGCGTATCGGCATTGCCCAAGGCGGTGCTGGTAATAACATAGGGTGCGGCCGCAACGGCCACGCTACTCTGAAGAAACGTGCGCCGTGAGAGGTGAATGTTGTTCATGACGAACTCCTAGGAAGGTGTGGAAAGGGTTGGCAGGCGAAAACAGGAAGTCCAGACTCGTGACTTCACGATATGCTTACTATTCTGCATGCAGCGGGGGCAGCCTGCAAGTAGGCATTGCAGGAGAATTGCAAAGTCTTTTTCGGTGAACCGTGGAAAGATTTGATTCGAAGGAACTTGGATCGGACCGGCAGCGACAACGCCCCATACACGAATGAATTAGGCATAGTAGGTATTCAGTTGACTCAAGTGATCGGTGAATCTGGCAGGTCCAGGGGCATTTATGCCCCTTTTCCGCGAAGCGGTATTCGGCCCGTGCTTTAGCACGGGTAACACGACCAAAACCTCCCATTCCCCCCGCGTCCCGACCGCCCCCCGCGTCCCGACCATGAAGACGCTCGGCCGGCCGAAAGATGTGGGTAAGGACGAGGCGTAAAGATAGTACGCTGGTTTGCTTTCGGGAAGGGTCTTGGTATAGTGGAGTGTGCAATAATTGCTCGGGCGATGTGAGAACCGAGCAAATTTCCTCGGAGACCCATACCATGATGCGACCTACCGTGCTTCTTCTACTGATCGGAACTCTACTGGCCTTTGGAGCAAATGGCAGCCGCGCGGCGAATAAAAACCCGCAAAATCCATCCGATCGACCAAACATCATCCTCTGCATGACGGACGACCAAGGTTGGGGCGATGTGAGCTACAATGGCCTGAAGCAGATCAAGACTCCCTCGCTGGATACGATGGCGGCGGCTGGCTTGCGATTCAACCGTTTCTATGCGCAGCAGAGTTGCTCGCCGACGCGAGCTTGCGTGATGACCGGCCGGCATCCGAATCGGATGGGGCTCTTTTGGCCCGGCATGCCCCTGCGGAAGCAGGAAGTCACCATTGCCCAGGTCGCCAAGGCAGCCGGTTACGCCACGGCGCATTTTGGAAAATGGCACCTGAACGGGGTCGCTGGGTTTGGCAAGCCGATTGCCACTTCCGACCCGCTTGGTCCTGGCCCATTTGGTTTTGACGAATGTTTTTCGGTCTCGAACTGGTTTGATCTGAATTGGACATTCGGCCACAATGGTAAAAACGTGAAAGTCAGCGGCGATGGCTCCGATGCCATCGTTGATGCGGCACTGAAATTCATCGGCCCGATGGCCGAGCAGAAAAAGCCTTTCTTCGCAGCCGTCTGGTTCGGCAGCCCGCACGCTCCCCACCAGCCCCTGCCCGCGGATCTCAAAGCGGCGGGCGGTTCGGCATACTTTGGAGAGATCGTGGGAATGGACCGTAGCATGGGGACGCTTCGCGCCGGCTTGCGGAAGCTGGGAATCGCCGACAACACGATCGTCTGGTTTTGTAGCGACAACGGCGGCTGGATCGATGAGGAAAAACCTGACGCCAACGGGGTCACCGGTGGGTTACGCGGCCGCAAGGGCGACATGTGGGAAGGCGGTATCCGCGTTCCGGCAGTGATTGAGTGGCCGGCGCGCATCAAGCAGCCCGTCGTTACGGAAATGCCTGCCGGCGTGGTCGATATCTATCCGACCATCGTGGAAATTCTGAAAACCAGCGTTCCCAATCAGGTGCTGCCTCTGGATGGCATTAGCCTTATGCCGTTGATCGAAGGTCGGATGCAGCAACGGCCCAAACCGATGGGTTTCTGGCAATATGACGAAAGCCAGCCCTCCATCAATACAAATTCCGGCCCTTCGGCCTGGACTGACAACCGTTACAAGCTCGTCAAGCCACATCCGGATCTGTGGGAGCTTTACGATATGAGAACGGATCTGGCGGAAGAAAAAGATCTGGCCGCCGACCATCCAGAGATCGTCAACCGCATGAAGGCCGAACTGGATGCTTGGCAACAGTCCGTAATTCGGAGCTACGAAGGCCAAGACTATCCTGAGAAAAAGGTAATTCAGCCGAAGTTAATTCAGCCGAAGAAGGCGGCGACTAAATAACCTTAAGTGGACTCATGCTCATCGGCATCCCCAAAGAAATCAAACGCGACGAATACCGCGTCAGCCTGTTGCCCGTGGGGGCGGAAGAACTCACCCGTGCCGGACACCGCGTCCTGATCGAGGCCGGTGCCGGCGCAGGCTCTGGTCTGAGCGACGACGAATACGTCCGCCATGGAGCCGAAGTGGTCACCACGGCCGAAGAGGTCTATGGCCGGGCGGAAATGATCATCAAGGTCAAGGAACCTCAGCCCGGCGAGTGCCGGTTGTTACGGCCGGGGCAAATCGTCTTCACCTACTTCCACCTCGCCGCGGACCGCAAGCTGACCGAGGATCTGCTGCGAAGCGGCGCGGTCGCCGTAGCTTATGAAACGCTTCGCGACAACCAGGGCCGCCTACCTCTGCTGACGCCGATGAGCGAAGTGGCCGGGCGGATGAGCATCCAGGAAGGCGCAAAATATCTGGAACGGCCGCAGATGGGTCGCGGGATTCTGCTGGGCGGAGTGCCGGGCGTTGAGCCAGCCCATATCACGATCCTCGGCGGCGGCGTGGTGGGGGCGAACGCAGCCAAGATCGCCGCCGGCTTTCGTGCCAACATCGGGCTGCTCGACATCAACATGGACCGACTCCGTTACCTCGACGACATCATGCCTCCCAACGTGACCGTACTCTTCAGCGATCGCGAAACAGTTCGCCAGCAACTTCAGCGCGCCGACCTGGTGATCGGATCGGTCCTCGTTCCAGGCGCCAAGGCCCCGCGGCTCATCGAACGGGAGGATCTCAAGTTGATGAAGCCCGGTAGCGTGATCATCGACGTGGCCATCGATCAAGGCGGCTGCGTGGCCACGAGTCGTCCGACAACGCACAGCAATCCGACCTTCCTGGTCGATGATGTGCTGCATTATTGCGTGACCAACATGCCCGGCGCCGTTGGCCGCACGAGCACCTACGCCCTCTGCAACGTCACGCTCCCCTGGGCCTTGCAAATCGCCAATCGTGGCCTTGCCGCCGCCGCAGAAACCTTGCCCCCGGTCGCCCGGGCGATCAACCTTTTTGACGGCGAAGTAACCAATCAGGCGGTTGCGGAGACGTTTGGGATGAAGTATAACGCGAAGTTTGAAAATCTCCACCAGGAGAACTGAACGCGAAGGGTTCAGGTCCATGTTTTCGGGCAAGGATCTCGGGTGAATTTCATACGTTCTCGCCGAAAAATGGACCAGACCCCGGACTTTACAGTTCTCCTGAAATCTTCACCTTGACTTGCGTTACCACACGCGGTAACATTTAACAATGGGCAAGATTCGGCGGGGAAACTACCTTTTCGTTGGATGGATTGGCGATCACGCGCCCAGGCACGTCCATGTTTACCGGGACAAAAAGCTGGTTCTTAAATGGGATCTCGACCACGGCGTCACCATGAAGGGCCGGGCGACAAAGCATATCATCGAGCTGATCACCAAACTCCAATTGGAAGGCCGCTTATGAAAATCAAATCCGTTCGCCACGACAACCGCAAGAAGGCGTTTGAGGTCGCGACCTACAACGGGCGCTATTGGTTCCCGTTTGCCAAACTTCGTCTGCGACCTACTCAAGCCAACCCGGTCAAGAGCGCGAATGTCGACGACGAGCTAGGCAATGAAGCGTTCACTTACCAACTCCAGTCGGGCGAGGAAGGAACGGTGCATATCGATCAGATCCTCGATTACAATCGCGATCCGCGCTATATGCGGGACATGTTGCTCTACAAGCTCACGCTGGTAGCCCAGGAACGCGTAAAAAGCAGTTCCTTGAGCAAACGGGAGTTGATTCGTCGACTCGAAACCTCTCCGGCGCAATTCTATCGTCTTCTCGATCAAACCAATTATTCCAAGTCGATTGACCAATTGATGGCATTGCTCAGTATCCTCGATTGCCAAGTCGACCTTGTCGTCAAGAAGCCAAGTCGCATGCGAGAACCGGCTGGAGTCGTGTGACTTTAGAAGCGGAGATATCCTGATATGGCCAAGGCAGATTGTCTTCAACCTTTTTGAGGGCGAAGTGACCAATCAGGCGGTGACCAATCAGGCGGTTGCGGAAATGTTTGGAATGAAGTACGATCCAAGATGTGAGAAACGTCGAAGCACAAGTAAACATGAAGTGCCAGGTTCTCGCATAAACGTGGCATTCTCCACAAGGATTCAACAATGTCCACCCCCCTAGTCGGCATCCTCATGGGCAGCGACAGCGACTGGCCGAAGATCAAAGCGGCAGCTGCGGCCCTGGCGGAATTTCATGTCCCTTATGAAGTCCACGTGATGAGCGCCCATCGCACCCCGGACCTCGTGCAACAATATGCCTCGACGGCCACCGCCCGAGGGCTGCGGGTGATCATCGCCGCGGCGGGCGGGGCGGCACATCTGGCCGGAGTCGTCGCCGCACATACCGTGCTGCCGGTGATCGGAATTCCCGTGCCGACCGATCTGCAAGGCGGCCTCGATTCGCTCCTCTCGATGGTGCAAATGCCCGGCGACGTGCCGGTGGCCACCGTCGGCGTTGGCGGTGGCGGTGCCCGCAATGCCGGGCTCCTGGCCGTGCAGATGCTGGCCCTGGCCGATCCGGTTCTGCAAGAGAAGTACGCAGCCTATAAACAAGCACTCGTGGAAAAGGTTCTGGCCAAAGACGCCGCCCTGAAAGCGACACTTAAATTATGAAAAAACCAGAAACGCTCCAATGGGTCGGCGGCCCGGATGGCCACCTGCGGATGATCGACCAGACGCGGTTGCCGGTTGAGTTGGTCGAGATCGATTGTCACGACGTGGAAACGGCCTGGGAAGCAATCAAGATGCTACGAGTTCGCGGTGCGCCTGCCATCGGCATCGCCGCAGCCTACGGCGTCTGCCTGGGTCTGCAAACTGCGGCCGGGCAGGACGAAACCGCTTTCTTCCAGCGATTGGAGCAGGCCGCCGCCTACCTGGCCACGAGCCGACCGACGGCCGTCAATCTCTTCTGGGCACTCGATCGCATGAAGACGGCGGGTAATAAACTTCGCGGTCGAGCGGTCGCGGAAATCGCCGCAAGTCTGCTGCAAGAGGCCCGGACAATCCACGAAGAAGATCGTGCCATGTGCCGAGCCATCGGTGAGCATGGGGCAAAGTTATTGACCAACGGCCAAGGCGTTCTTACGCACTGTAACGCCGGCGGGCTGGCGACAGCCGAGTATGGCACCGCGCTAGCCGTCTTCTTCATGGCTGCGGAGCAG
>JANXQG010000463.1 GCA_025356915.1 Planctomycetota bacterium
TTCCCGATCTCGGGCGAATCCGCTATATTCGTTGATTCGTCTTTAATACCTGATAGGTTATTTTAACATGGCAAAACGTAAGCCCTCCGAGTTGAAAATTCGTCCAAAACCTCTTGAAATCGCTCGATCGGCTGCTTCCGAGGCGAAAAATGCCGATTCCTGGTTCTCGGCCGTCGCGATTCGCGAGACGGTCGAGTCCGTGATTATTGCTTTTGTGCTGGCGTTTCTTTTCCGCACCTTCGAGGCCGAGGCCTTCGTGATTCCGACGGGATCGATGGCCCCGACCCTGATGGGAAAGCACAAGGACTTGGAATGCCCGATGTGCCGTTACCGCTATCAGGTCAGCGCGAGCGACCACCCCAACAGCGACGTGGCGACCAACGTCTACAATTCAACCTGCCCGATGTGTCGCTTCACGGCCGACCTTACCCCCAAAAATCCACAGAATCAGTCCTATCCGAGTTACGATGGCGATCGCATTCTGGTCGCCAAGTTTCTCTACGAGTTTGCCGACCCAAAACGCTGGGATGTCATCGTTTTCAAATACCCAGGCGACTCAACGATGAACTACATCAAGCGGCTGGTGGGGTTGCCCGGTGAAACCATCAACATTCACGGCGGCGATTTGTGGATTCACAAACCAGACCAACCGGAGGGGTATTTTGAGATCGCCAGAAAACCGCCCGAAAAAGTGCTGGCAATGCTCCAGCCTGTCTACGATAACGATCTGGCGCCAACAATTACGGGTAAGATGCACTGGCCCGCGCGATGGACAGTCGATTCAGGCACCGGAGACAATTTTTGGAGCAGCAAGGATCTTTCCTCGTTCGAGGTCGAAGGCAGTGCCAAGGGCGAGGCTTGGATTCGTTATCGGCATCGGGTACCGACACACGATCAGTGGCGGTCGCTTGCAGCCTCCACGGGCAAGGAGAGCGAGAAACTGACGCGAGACGATTGCGAGAAAGGAATGGGATTAAACGATCCCTTCCAGGAGAGCATCCTGCCGCAATTGATCTCGGATTTCACCGCTTACAATACGGGTTTTAGCGACCAGTCGGAAGGGAGCTTTAAGTCGTTGATTGAGCGGGGCTACGGCCAGCACTGGGTGGGTGACTTGGCCGTGCAGTTTGAGTTGGAGTCCAAGTTGGCGTCCGGCAAGGTGGTCGCTGAATTGATCAAGGGCGGCCGCCATTTCCAGTGCCGTTTTGACCTTTCGTCCGGAAAGGCCGAGTTGGCGATTGGCGGCGGTGGACCGGAAGCCGACGGATACCATCGCGAGGCCACAACCGCAATTCTCGGTGCCGGCCAACACTCGATTAGGTTTGCGAACGTTGATGACGAATTGACCCTCTGGGTCGATGGAAAGGTCGTGGCGTTTCAAGATGCGACCCAACCCGATGCCTCCCGCTCAAGCGATGGACAAACCGAGTCGGAAAAGCATCCGAACCGGTATAACTCGGCCTTATTGAACAACCACGTTCCCACGGCGGAAGATCTTTCGCCGGTTGGAATCGCTGCCGAAGCGGCAACGGTCAAAGTCAGCCATATCAAGGTTCTTCGCGACGTTTACTACATCGCTGCGTTTAATGAGGGCAAACCCCAGACTACCGGTCGATTGCTTCAAGATTTTATCTCACGGCCAGATCTGAGCAATTCCCGGAGTTGGGAGTATGACTTCAGCAAAGCCAACATGAGAACCTGCAAAATCGAGATCAAGGCACCCGATCCGGCCCACCCGGAAAGGGACCGCTTCTTTGTACTTGGCGACAACAGCGCGCAAAGCAGCGATGGCCGGCTTTGGGTCGGCGAATGGTCGGTCGAGCGGGAACTGCTTATCGGCAAGGCCCTGTTCATCTACTGGCCGCATGGGTGGAAAATTCCCTATGTGCCATTGCCGTTCAATGTCGTTCCCTACTTCCAAAGAATGCATTTCGTTCGATAATGGCAGGTTGTAGTCTGTGGGGTGTAGGGTGTAGGGTGTAGGGAGCGGTTTCCATGCTTGAAGTCCAGGGATTGGTGAAATATTACGGTACGCGTTGCGTCGTCAATGGCGTCGATTTCCGCGTCGATCAGGGGGAGATTGTCACCCTGCTTGGCCCGAACGGCGCCGGCAAAACCACCAGTTTCCGCATGACCTGTGGCATGATTGAGCCTAACCAAGGCAAGGTCGTTCTCAACAACATCGACATCACGCGCTGGCCCATGTATCGCCGCGCCCGCGAAGGCGGCATGGGCTATCTGGCCCAGGAATCGAGCGTCTTCCGCAAGCTCACGGTGGAAAAGAACCTGTTGGGCGTGATGGAACTATTGGGCATGGATCGCAAAACTCGTTACGCACGCTGCGACGAACTGCTCGACCAGTTTGACATCAAGCGGCTGCGCAAATCGGTCGCTTTGTCGCTTTCCGGCGGCGAACGGCGGCGACTTGAGATCGCCCGCGCGCTGGTCTCCAATCCCAAGATCATTTTGCTTGACGAGCCGTTCACGGGGATCGATCCCGTGACCATCGCCAGCATTCAAAAGATCATTAGCGCCCTGAAGAATAATGGCATTGCCATCCTGATCACCGACCACCAGGTCCGCGAGACCTTGCAGATTACCGATCGCTGCTACGTGATTCGTGCGGGCGAGGTGCTATGTCACGGCCCTCCGGATGAAGTGTTAAACCATCCTGAGGCGAGGGAGCATTACTTCGGAGAAAACATGGACTTGGGTTACCTCACGCCTCCCGTGCCGCTACCCCCTCGCGGTCAGCCGCGGCGGATTGAAGCCCGTCGCGAGGACGCTTAATGATTCGCCGGTCCTCACCCGAGGTGATATCTATCATGCGACGCGCGACCCCTTTGTTTTGGAATTTACCGTTCCCCCATCCTCCGGCGATCCGAATCGCCGTCGCGATGATCGGTCTGCTTCCAGCCTGGGCACTGGCCGGCGAACCGTCTCCAAAGCCCTCCTTGCCAGCGTCCCAAATTGAAGTGCCCGCTGCGCTGCTGGTTCGGCTGCGCGCCCAATACATCCCCGAGGAAACCAAAACGCCCGGCATCTCCGATAACGATAATGCCCCGGGAGTAAATGAGTTTCTGGAAGCCGAGGGCATCAATCCTTTTCCAGGCCGGTTGATGAACGCAAAACTGCTCCGCCTGGACGGATCGGTGCTCACCTTGCCACGCGACACACTGGGCAAGTTTACCGTGATCCATTTCTGGTCGATGGCAAAATCGGGACTGGTGGAACGCACTGCCAAGGGCGTGGTCAGTCTCTGGCCGCAGTACAAACCATTCCGCGATGCCGGGGTGGAGTTCGTGGGCGTGAACCTCGATATGGACCATGCACGTGTCGCCCGGTTTATCCGCGACGAATGCGAGGGCGTGGATTGGCCTCAAACGTGCAGCGGGCTGGGCCTGAACGACCCGACGTTCCGGCAGTACCGTATCCAAACGCTGCCGGCTTACTTGCTCATCGGTCCTGATGGTCGCGTGATTTCCGACAACTACCACGGAGGCGTGCAGCCTTGGTCGCAGTTCGGCAACGCAGTCCGTGACTTCATGGGCCAGATTCGCGAAACGGCCATTCGGATGCCTCACTACCGATCAGGCGAGTTTCTATTACTCCCCTCTCCCGTACTCGGGAGAGGGGCCGGGGGTGAGGGTTCCACGGACATACCCGCCGAGCAACTGAACGAACTCCACCGGAAAGTCCTTCTTCCGCCCGCCCTCGGCCCGAGCAAGGACCAGAAGGCTGCCGCCTTGCGCGAGGCGTTGGAGCTTGGCCGGACGATCAAAAAGAAGTACCCGCGCGCGGTGAATCTCCCCGTGGTGTGGAATGCGATGCTCGTGGCCGCACGGTGGCTGGCAATGGAGACACCAGACCAATCCCTTGCGAAGCAGGCGCAAGAGATTGCCGCACGTATCCTAGAGTCCAAGGCGGAAGGCCCGTCGCGCCTCCTGGCCGACTATGTGCAGGCGTCTGGCGAGCTGGCTGCCGGTGAGTTTTCCCGCCAGGAGTCAGCACGGCGGATCGACGAGTTCGTTAAGAATTTACCCGCATTCCCGTCGGGAGCGTCTGGATGGGATCGCCGCCAACCGGCAAAGGGCAATTCGACGACGAGGTACCCCAGCGACACAGGTACTTCGCCAAACCGTTCTACATGGGCGTCCATCACGTGACCTGCGGCCAGTTTGCCGCTTTCGTCCAGCAGACCAACTACAAGACCGAGGCCGAGCAGGAAGGCTGGTCGCTGGCATGGAATGGCGGATGGCAGAAGGTCGAAGGGGCCTCTTGGCGCAAATGCGGCTTCGATCAGAACGACGAACACCCGGTCGTCTGCGTGTCGTGGAACGATGCCGTCGAATTCTGTAACTGGCTCGGACGAACCAGCGGCAAGACCGTCCGCC
Organism: Planctomycetota bacterium; assembly: GCA_025356915.1. Taxonomy (GTDB): domain Bacteria; phylum Planctomycetota; class Planctomycetia; order Pirellulales; family Thermoguttaceae; genus JANXQG01. The sequence continues at coordinate 4,395 of JANXQG010000463.1, forward strand.
TACCCACGGAGGCCCGCTGGGAATATGCCTGCCGCGCAGGAACTGAAACGATGTATCCCTGGGGCTGTCGCCCCGAGCAAGGAAACGGGTGGTGCAATGCCGCCGACATGGCTGCCGCCAACAAGTTCCCCGGCTGGTTGACCTTCAAGTGGGATGATGGGTATGTTTTCACGTCGCCCGTGGGAAAGTTCAAGGCGAATGCGTTCGGGCTTTACGACATGACGGGCAACGCCTGGCAGTGGTCTTCCGACTGGTACGACCCGGAACTTCTCAAGCCGAAAGGGCCGCTCACCGACACGACCGGCCCTGCGGGGGGCGCGTATCGCGTGGCCCGGGGCGGAGGCTGGCAAAGCGGCCCCAACTACTGCCGCTCCGCCGTTCGCCGCATGGAGGCACCCGCCACCCGGACCAACATGCTAGGGTTCCGGGTTGTTGTGGAGATACCCTAGACATCGCCGTAGACTAAGAATCGCGTGTCGAACGGTTGTCACATGAGATCAACAAGCA
>JANXQG010000475.1 GCA_025356915.1 Planctomycetota bacterium
ACGTAGCGCGCGGCCGCCAGGAGGTACGGTTCGTCCATCAGTTCCACGTAAGCGGCATAGTCCTCTTCGCAGAAGAACGTCTGCTGTCGGCGGTTGCCCCGTTGCGTAACGTGGTGGGGCATGCCCGGTATGACCAATCTCACTAGTCTTGCCATGCCCCCAAAATAGCAGATTCCTCAATCATGTCAATAGTTTAGTCATGTGTCCCCGGAATTCCGCCGATCCTAACAAACGCCTCGCCACATACAAGGAATTCCGAAGCGCAACAAATTTGGCCGCAACAACTTAAGCGTTGCATCAGGCCAGACGTGGGGCGTGGAGCGTGGAGCGTGGAACCATAGGGTGGGATCTGAAATCTCAGATTTGAGATTCCTCATTTCCCCTACGGCAGTTTGTGGCCCATCTTATCGCGTTTGGTAGCGATATAGCGGGCGTTGTGTTCGTGGACCGGGCTGACGATCGGCACCTGATCGACGACCTCCAGATCAAAGCCGCCATAAATGAAGGCGTCGGTCTTCTTGGGGTTGTTCGTTAGCAGGCGGATCCGCGAGATACCGAGATCTTCGAGGATCTGGATGCCGACACCGTATTCACGGCTATCGGCTTGATGGCCCAATGCCAAGTTGGCCTCGACGGTGTCCATGCCCTGGTCTTGCAGATGGTAGGCTTTGATCTTCTCGACTAGGCCGATACCGCGGCCTTCCTGTGGCAGGTAAACCACCACGCCGCCTCCCTCGTCGCCCATCATCTCCATGGCCAGTTGCAACTGGTCGCCGCAATCACAACGCAAGGAAGCCAGTAGGTCGCCGGTAAAGCAGGAGGAATGCAATCGCACCAGGGGTGCCGCGACGCCGCTGGGATCTCCCAGCACGATGGCGATCGGCTCCTGGTCTTCATAGCGGACACCGTAGGCGATGATCCGGCCAGGACCATAGCGCGTGGGCAGATCGGCCTCGGCCAGGCGATAGACTAGCTTCTCGCTCTTGCGACGATACTGAATCAGTTGCTCGATGGTGATGATCTCGAGATGGTGCTGCCGTGCCAGATCATAAAGTTCGTCGCGCGTGGCGCGATGACCGCTGCCAGCCAGTACCTCGCAAAGAACTCCGGCGGGCTTGAGTCCGGCCATGCGAGCCAAGTCAACCACCGCCTCCGTATGCCCTGCTCGGCGAAGCACTCCCCCCTCCTTGGCGATCAGCGGGAAGAGGTGCCCTGGGCGGACAAAGTCGCTTGGCTTGCTCGCAGGATCCAGAATGGCCAGGATCGTGGTAGCCCGCTCTTGGGCCGTAATACCCGTTCGAGCAGTGAAATGATCGACGGGCACCGTGAAATTTGTTTGCAAGGGGGCAGTATTATCCTCGACCATGGGGTGGAGGTTGAGTCGCTGGCTAAGTTCTGGCAGCAACGGCATGCAAAGTTGCCCTCGGCCATTGAGCATGAAATTGATGATTTCTGGAGTGACTTTCTCGGCCGCACAGATAAAATCACCTTCGTTTTCGCGATCTTCAGCGTCCATCGCGATGACAATCTCACCGCGACGCATGGCGTCTACCGCTGCATCAATACTCGACAATCGCTTTGACACGCTCTGCTCGTCTAAAAAATTCCGGTTCGGACAACCGTCAATCGGTGTCTCTCATAATCCTCCCGAGACATTATAGGCTTTCACGGCTATCGTGCCAGGGTGAGTCCTTCTGGAGATGTCCTCCAGGGGAACCACAAAGTTTTTGAATGTCCTACGGACCCCGTCCGTGGCTAGAATGCTTTTACACCAGAGCGGGGGTATTGACTCTTCTGGTTCTGGGTACGCCCTACAATTATTCGCATTCCGCACATCCAGGAACCGGAAGAGCCAAATTTCTCAAAAATGCGGGCAGAATTTTCGTATCATAAGGACAGGCGAGATGAATTATGGTAGATTATGAATTTTAGGAAGAGCTTCCTTAAGAAGCACTCGTATTCACCTTGTAACGATCCAGGAGTTTCCGACTGATGACGTTCCGAAAGCTTGTCTGCTGCGTTATTACCGTATTTCTCACATCTTCTGGAAGCATGCTGGCCGAGGATAAGGTGGATCCACCTAAACCGACTTCGCACACCGTTCGCAAGATCGAGGGCTGGGCGGTCCGCGTCGACGATCGGCTGCTCCAGCCGCCCCATGAGGCACTCGGTCTCCAGGTGATGAAGGCACTGGCGGCAAAGCTCGCCGACATCAATGCCGTGGTCCGCCCGGATCGTTTAGAAAAACTCCATGCGTTCACGATCGTGCTCGATCTTTCCCATGGAAAACTGCGACCGATGCAGTATCATCCCGCGGCCAAGTGGCTGGAGGAGAATGGCTACGCCCGCGATCTCGTGTATTGCGTCCATATTCCGGTGGCCGCCGAGCTTCTTGCCCCGCGGCAAATCAACGTGCAACCGTGGTGCGTGCTGCACGAACTGGCGCATGCCTATCACGACCAGATTCTCGGCTTTGATGAAGCCCGCATCCGCGATGCCTACACGCGATTCAAAGAAAGCGGGCACGGGGACGCCGCCCTGCTGATCACGGGCGGGCGTGTGCGGCATTATGGCCTGACCGATAACAAGGAATTTTTCTCCGAAATGACGGAGTCCTATTTTGGCACGAACGACTTCTTTCCCTTCAACCGCGCGGAACTCATGAACGCCGAGCCGGAAATCTATAAGCTCATGGAGGCGATCTGGGGGCCTGTTCAAACCGAACGGTCCAAGGCCAAGCCCGGCGTGCCGGCGGTTGGCGCGGCGCCGCTCGCACGACTCAGTCCGGGCGCGGCGGCGACAATCCTGTGGTACGCGCAACCCGCGAAAAAATGGGACGAAGCCCTGCCGGTCGGCAATGGCCGGCTGGGGGCGATGGTCTTTGGTGAACCTGGCAGCGAGCGCATACAGCTCAACGAGCAGACCATCTGGACCGGCGGACCGTACGATCCGACTCGACCCGGCGGACCCGAGGCCTTGCCGGAAATTCACCGCCTCGTGCTCGCAGGTAAGTTCTTCGAGGCCGAGGAACTTTTTGGCAAGAGCATGTTGGGTAAGCCCGTCGAGCAGATGAAGTATCAGCCGTTGGGTAATCTCGCGATCGAGTTTCCCGGCCACGCCAGCGCGACCGACTACCGCCGACAGCTTGACCTCGACACGGCAATCGCGGAAGTTTCCTACCGCGTCGGCAACGTGAATTTCCACCGCGTGGTTTTCGCCAGCCCGGTGGACCAGGCGATCGTCGTCCGTCTCACGGCAGACAAGCCTGGCTCGATCTCGCTGGTTGCCAAACTTGCCGGCGTGACCAACAGCAAGACTCCTTGCGATGAAAAGCATTCAACCGAGACGCTCGGTTCCGGTCAGTTGGTCCTTCGCGGCAAGACGGGCAGCATGTTGGGGATCGAAGGGCGGGTTCGCTACGAGGGGCAAGTTCGCGTCTTGAATGAAGGAGGCAAGCTGGTCGCGGAAAAGGATGGTGCCAAGGTCGTCGATGCGGATGCGGTGACGATGCTCATCGTGGCCGCCACGAATTTCAAGAGTTACAACGATCTGGGCGGCGATCCGGTGGCACGGGTGCGCGAGTATTTGCAGCACATCGAGGGGAAAGCTTTCGACCGGCTTCGCGCGGATCATATTGCCGAGCATCAGCGGCTATTTCGCCGCGTTAAGTTGAGCTTGCCGGAAACGGCAGCCTCCGCTCGGCCAACCGACATGCGCCTTCGCGATCATGATCCCCGCACCGACCCTCAACTCGCCGCTTTGATGTTCCAATACGGCCGATACCTCTTGATCGGCAGCAGTCGCCCCGGTTGCCAGCCAGCCAACTTGCAAGGGATATGGAATGGGGACATGGACCCTGCTTGGGACAGCAAATACACGACGAACATCAACATACAGATGAATTACTGGCCGGCGGAAGTGGCTGGATTGCCGGAGTGCGTCGAACCGCTCACGCAAATGGTGAAGGAGCTGGCCGTGACGGGTGGCAAGGTGGCAAAGATCCATTACGGTGCTCGCGGCTGGGTCTTTCACCAGAATACGGATCAATGGCGTTACGCCGCGCCGATGGACGGCTCAACCTGGGGCACGTTCTCGATCGGCGGGGCCTGGCTCTGCACGCATCTTTGGGAGCACTATCGCTATAGCGGCGACAAGGAATATCTTCGCAAGATCTATCCCTTGCTCAAAGGCTCGGCAGAGTTCTTTCTCGATACGCTGGTCGAGTATCCGCAGCGGGGATGGCTGGTGACTTGTCCGTCGAATTCCCCCGAGAATTTTCCCGCCTCTCCCGGCAACAAACCGTTCCACGACAAGGTGATCAACTTCGACCTGCCGGGAACGACCATCTGCGCCGGCTCGACGATCGACCTGAGTGTTCTCCGCGATCTGTTTGACGCCTGCGTCGAGGCCGGAAAGATACTGGACATCGACAAGGAGTTTTCCGGTCAGGTGGCACTTGCCAGACAGCGACTGGCACCGCTACAGGTCGGCAAGCAGGGGAACCTGCAAGAGTGGATCGAAGACTGGGGCGATCTGGAGGCAAAACACCGACACATTTCCCACCTCTACGGTTTGTATCCCAGCAGCCAAATCGCGCCCGAGGCAACTCCCAAACTGGCCGCAGCCGCCAGAATTGCGCTCGATCTGCGTGGCGATACCGGAACCGGTTTCGGCATGGCGTGGAAGGCCGCCTGCTGGGCACGCCTCTTGGACGGCGAGCGGGCTAATCTTTGCCTCACGAACCTCGTGCATCTGCAAGCATGCCCGAATCTCTTTTCAAAATGTTTTCGCGCACCGCAAGTGGATGGCGCCTTCGGTACTACCGCCGCAGTTGCCGAAATGCTGATGCAATCCTATTCGGACGAGATACGGCTCCTGCCTGCGCTACCCAAGGTTTGGGCCGAAGGAAGCTATCGCGGCTTCCGCGCCCGGGGAGGATTCGAGGTGGACGCTGCCTGGAGCGGCGGCCGCTTGACTTCCGCCACGATCCGCTCCACGCTCGGCGGCCCATGCACGGTCCGCGCCAATTGCCGCGTGGTGGTGAAGGAGGGCGATCGTGAAACAACGGTCACAAGGCCCAGCGATGCGATGCTGCGATTTGAAACTCGGCGAGGAGGCGAGTATACATTGGCTCCCGATCGGTCGCTAATTCAAAAGGTTTCGCCTCGGATCAGTATTCAGGAAGAGGAAGAAGAGAAACTGGGGGTTCAACTGGAAGTCCCGAAGGCCGAGTAATCCCGATGCCAACAAGCCGCTCGCCTCTTACCCCCAACGGATTCGTTGGCTACTTGTCCGTGTAAATCCAGAGTATATTGATACTTGTGGACGTGCGTAGCTTCCGTAGCTTCCGAGGAGGATCATCCCATGACAGAGACTCCGGGGCCTCCCGATGCCGAGATGGGAACGGCACATCAGCAAAAAAGAGGATCGTCGCGGCGTGCGCGGACGGACTACTGATCTGGGATTCGTTGAACTTGAAATATGTGAGCCATATCAAGATTGCATGGCCTTCGGATGCGTGGTTGCCTGGGTTTCTGTCATGGAACCCAGTGACCCAAGAACTGACCGTAGTGGATGTGGAGGGCAAGTTGCTCAAGACCGATCTTGAGCAGAGTACGGCAAAGCCACTTTTCGCCAAGCAAGAAAAGGCGGTGAAAGCCGCCCAATGGTCGCCAGACGGGACGCGGTTGGCCACGATTGACCGGGAAGATGGATCGGTCGCCGTGTGTGATGCTCAGACGGGTAAGTTAATTGCCAGCATTCCAGTGGATGGAGCGAGTGATCTGCTACGAGTTCTGGATGAGCATTTTAGCTCTGGCGGGGTTGGTGTGGGCGATATCTGGGTGAGGAACGACGACCCACTTGGCCTCTTCGTGAAACCACCTGGAGCCCCCACTCCCGGCCCTAAATCAGATAAAACTAAACAAAAAAGCCCTATAACTAGACAAAACTGGCCGTTGAGACGACGTTATTTGGGCTTTTTGCGATAATTGTCGTCGCCTTAAGTCCAATAAAAAAAGCCACTTACAACAAATCGTAAGTGGCCTTTCTAGTGGAGGCGGCGGGAGTCGAACACGAAATGACGTAATGTGTTTGCTGTAAGCGACTTATAGAAAACATAATTCTTGCAAAAACACCCAATTCCGCCCCGAAATCAACCCCAATTTCACCACTGGAGGTAGTTGCCAAAACCCTCTTCCTATCCCGTTCCATCCCGGTTATAGACGCGGGGTGCTTGCGGCTTCCAAGCCGCCCTACTCGACCCTCGCCAGTCATCACGCCGGTCCCAGCGAGCGGCCCTCTCCACCATCCCCGCCGCCATGACGAGCAGCGTGGGTTCGGCCCACGTAGACTCCCACCCGGCGACGACCGTAAGGGATTGTAATGGGTTACGCCAAGAGGCAAAGGCGTTCACACCGCCCAGCCGCCCCTATCTCTCGTCGCCGGTGCCAATCTCGCTCGCAGGCGACCAGCCCGATCCGGCCCGCCCCAAACACGGCCATCGTGAGCCTTCAACTCAGCAAATCGTTTTTGCGGGGTTGAGAGACCGGCTCGGCTTGCCGACATGACGACGGCAACAACCTGCCTATTGGACAGCTTGGCGAACGGCTATGAACGGTTCTCAACCTCGACCCGGCCCACGCCCGCCCGCCGCTCGCCGCCATCTGGCCGATCACGACACGGCGGCACGGCCCGCCCACTCGATTCCCGCTCCCAACCTCGCTCTCCCACGTCGGAGCGGTCCTCAACCTCGCCCGGCCACCACGCCCTCCCGCCGTCATCACGCCGATCACGACCACGGCAAGCCCAGCCACGTTCCGGCTCGCTCCCAATCTCGCCTCCCCGCACTCTCGCCGTCGTCCACCACAATCACAACCAGGGCAAATGTCAGAAAAGGTCAGATTAAGACCGAGGTTACCCCGAGACGAGCCGATTCCCCAAAGGTTCAAGATCCCCGACCATCGCGGGCGGAAGTGCCCGATTTCCTTGACAGACGCACTGGTGTCGGCCTTCGGCATGTTTGCGCTGAAGGACCCTTCCTTACTGGCATTTGAGGAGCACCGCAACGAGCAGAACATGCGGAATCTGTTTGGGATCACGCGCGTTCCCTCGGACACGCACATGCGCGAGATCCTCGACCCCGTGGAACCGCGGCAGTTGCGGCCCCTGTTCAACGACGTCTTTCGCCAACTCCAGCGGGGAAAGGCCCTGGAGTCGTTTGTCTTCTACCGAGGATGTTACTTGCTCTCCTTGGATGGCACCGGATATTTTTCCTCCTCTTCCATCCACTGTGACTCCTGTCTGGAAAAGGTGAACAAGCA
>JANXQG010000481.1 GCA_025356915.1 Planctomycetota bacterium
AGCTCGATCAGCTTGAGCAGATCGGTTGCCCGGCCTTCAGCTACGTTGAAGGTTCGGCCGGCCACGCCGGGAGCGTCGGCCGCCAAAAGATTGGCTTGCACGACGTTGGCCACGAAAACGAAATCGCGCGACTGCCGGCCATCACCAAAAACGACCGGCTGCCGGCCGGAGAGCATGGCTGTGATGAAAAGCGGAATCACCGCCGAGTAGGGGCTGGCTGGATCTTGCCGCGGCCCAAAAACATTGAAATAGCGCAGCGCGACGGTGTCCAATTTGAAGGCCGCCGAAAAGGCGTGGCAGTAATGCTCCGAGGCCAGCTTTGCCGCCGCGTAGGGCGACAGTGGATCAACGAGATCAGTCTCTCGCTTGCAACTCAACGGCTGGTCACCATAAGCGGCCGCCGACGCCGCGAAAACCACTCTTCGCACACCCAATCGCCTCGCGGCGTCCAAAACATGGACCGTACCCGTGCAGCAAGCGGCGTGGCTGTCCAAAGGGCGGTCGATACTCCACTGGACTGAGGCCAAGGCAGCCTCGTGAAAGATGCAATCGACCCCCTCGACCGCCCGGTCCACGGTGGCGGCGTTGACGATATCGCCCTCAATCAGCTCAATCCGGTCGCGGAAGGCGGCCAGGTTTGCCAATTTGCCGGTACTGAGGTTATCGAGCACGCGGACGCGGTCGCCACGCTGGACGAGGGCCTCGGCGATTTGAGAACCAATAAATCCGGCCCCGCCGGTAACAAGAAAAGTTCGCATGTTTGTGACTCCCGTGGGAAAAGTTTCAATTCTAGCATATAATTGGATCGCTTGCCTTTCACGCAGAATGCAAAATTGGAGAAGTAGCGAATATGTCCGACGGATTTCCCAGCCCGCACAGCGATTCTCAATATCCTCCCCAGTCGATTCCACCCTACGGACTCGATCCTCGCAACGAGCCTCATCGCGGTGGGTTCCGCCTTGGTTGGGCCGTTGGGTTGCTGCTGTTTTTGCTACTGCTGTGGATTGCGCCAACCTTCGTGGAGCAGATCCAATACGCTGCCACGCGAGGCAAGCAAAGGGCCGAGTCCGAAGTCGCCCGGCAGTTACTCGATGAAGGTAAGGGAGCCACGATTGCACAGTACCGCTATGTCGTTAAAGCCGTCCAATCGTCCGTCGTCGGCGTCAAGGCCTCGCGCAATCTTGGCGGGCAGGACACCGACGAACTGTCGTCTTTCCTCTTCGGCTCCGGGCGCGGATTGCGCGAACAGGACCAGGGTTCTGGCGTGATTGTCGACGCCGAGGGCTACATCATCACCAATTACCACGTGGTCAGCCGCGCTTCAGAAGTCAACGTCGAATTGAGCGATGGCAGCAAGCCGCGGCGGGCTCAAATCGTGGGCATCGATCCGGCCACCGATCTGGCCGTTTTGAAGATCAGTGGCGCGAACTTGACGGCTGCCCAATGGGGCAAAAGCTCCGATCTGGAAGTGGGCGATCCGGTCCTGGCGATCGGCAATCCGTTCGGTCTGGCCAGCACGGTTACGGCCGGCATCCTGAGTGCTACCGGGCGGCATGCCGTCGTGGAGCATGTCAATTACCAGGACTTCCTTCAGACCGATGCGGCCGTGAATCCAGGCAACAGCGGCGGCCCCTTGGTCAACATGAAGGGCCAAGTCATCGGCATCAACACCGCGATCGTTGGCCCGACCTACCAGGGGATCAGTTTCGCCATTCCAAGTGACATGGTACATCAGGTTTACGAGCAGTTGATCAAGTCGGGCAAGGTCGCCCGCGGTTGGCTGGGGGTATCGATGAAGGAGCTTACGGCGGAGGAGTCGGAAAAACTGGGCGTTCATGGTGCCCTGGTAACCGGCATCCTTCCCGACGCGCCCGCCGCCGAGGCTGGCATCCAACGTGGCGACATCATTACCAAGTGGAACAAAAAGAACGTCAGCGGCCCCGCCGAATTAGGCTTGCAAGTTGCCTGGTCGAAGATCGGCGAGAAGGCCACCGCGACAGTTTATCGCGACGGCGAGACGCTGGAGTTCACCGTCACTGTCGGCCAGCGGCCGGAAAGGCTGCGGTGAATCAGAAATCGTACCACAACCCGGCCCCGAGCAAGCTCTCGTAGTGGTCGTGGAACTGCCGCTGAAAGCTCATGCCGTTGAAGTACTGAAGGCCCGTGCGAAGCGTATGACCGGTGGGACCGCGCCATTGCCAACCGGCTTCAACGGTGACGTTGCCGCTATAGTGTACATCCTCGCGAAGCTTGGAATTGATGGCGGCAAACGGCGAACCGTAGATCCCGTTTGGCTGTGCGGGGCTGTAGTCGATGCCGAATTGAAACTCCCACGGCTGAGAACCGCCGTCCACGTGAAAGGCATAATTCGCTTCGCCATAAAACCGTAAGTCGCAGATTGGGCGATAGGCCACTCCGAGCACCAGTTGCTCGCGAACATAATTCAGCCGCGTCACGTCGGGATGGGCCAGCATGTAGAGATCGCCCAAGTGCGAACTGAGATGATAATAGCCGAACTTGAATTCCCAAGGTCCCTCGCGGCGCGTGATCGGAAATCCAAGGCGGAAATCGGTCGATACCATGCTGCGGCTGCTGTCCAAACGTGGCAACGCGCCGCCGTCGACATCAAGCTGCCAGCCTTCCGGCCAAGCGGGATCCTGCGTGCCGTAGCGGAGGATGCCGACATGAGCGCCCAGATTACCGTCCCAGATCCAGCCGATTTTCTTGTCGTGATATAATTGGCTGCCGAGGCGGCTCTCTTCATTGCTGGCCAGATAGTTTTTGAACATCAGCCCATCGGGCAAAACTTGCCAAGTCCAAGGCACCGTCCAGACGGCCAATTGTGGAAACTGGGGGTTCGGTAGAGCAATGGTGCCAGCGGGCGGGGCGATGGTTGGCACAGGCTCGTCAAACGATTGTGGCGGACCCGGGGTAACCATCGGCTGCGGCCGAGGCACGTATTGCCGCGGCATGACGAGTTCCGTTGCACTGGCCTGAATCACTGCCGCATCGCGACTGTCCAGCACAGTGATCGGCATCGCATCGAGCTGCGCATGCACTGGCGTGGCCAGGACGGTCCAAGCGAACCAGCCTAAAAGCAATGTTCCAGCGATTCCACGTTTTGAATAACTCACCATTCGTCTTAACGATCCCTCGGTAGCGTAAGTCTACCGCCAGCCATGCTTTGGGATCAAGATCGATGTGGAAATTCAAGTCGCCGTACGAAAACTGTTTCCCCGTGCGTACTTAGGACCGGCGAATCAATAACTGTACTCATCTCGCTCCGCGAGATGCATTCCATCTCGCGGAGCGAGATGAGTACGTTCCGAAAACCCGACACTTATTGATTCGCCGGTCCTTAGCCCCAAGCCCCAAGCACCCCCCCAATTCCCATGCCAATCTCCAACCTCACCATCATCGGCGAATCGATCAACGATTCCGTTCCATCCACCAAACAGATTTTCGACGCGGGCAACATTGATGGGCTGCTGGAACTGGCCCGTTTTCAGGACGAAAAGGGTGCCGCCTACATTGACGTCAACATCGGTGCGCGGCCAGCGGAGTTCATGGCTGAAATGGTCCGCAAGATCCAGGCAGTGACTTCCAAACCGCTTTCGATCGACACACCCGATCCGCAAATTGCCCGTGCCGGGCTCGAGGCTTACGATCCGGTCCGAGCCGGCGGTCGGCGGCCGATCCTGAATTCCATTAGTCCGTTGCGAATGGATATGTTCGATCTGTACGCGATCCAGCCTTTCCGGCCGATCCTTTTGGTTTCCGAGCAGGTGGTTGACGGCGAATCGAAGCCTTGCCACACTGCGGAAGAAACCTATCGTGCGGCCCAAACCATCGTCAAAATCTTCAAGGACCGCTGTCCCGGCGCAAGCAATGACGATTGCATCATCGATCCCGGCATTGCCCCCATCGGCAGCGATACGGAAGGCAATCTCCATCGACTGATCGGAGCGCTGAAGTTGATCCACGCCGACCCGGCCTTCGCGGGCGTGCATGCCTCCGTGGGGCTGAGCAATTTCACCGTCATGCTGCCTGCCAAGCGAGCCAGCGGCGAACCGGTTAAAGGCCCCTTGGAAAGCGCGTTCTTGACTGCGGCCATGCCGCTGGGACTCGACATGGTCATCGGTTCGGTCAAAAGAAATTACGACCTCTTGCCGCCGGAGCATCCCGCCATGCAATGCATTAATGATTGTCTGAAACTGGATGGTTTTGATGTGCTGATGCGGGTGCGGGAGTTTTACGCATAAGGTCAATCCGCAAAGTCCAAACATCCCCTCGGCTGTCGTCAAATAGACAGGCGATTCGCCGCATCAAAACGCCTCCTTGCTGAAAGATTACCATGTCTGACGTTTCCCGACTGTTACCCCCGGATATTGAAATTGCCCGCCGAGCACCGATTCGGCCGATCGAGAAAATTGCCGAGAGACTCGGGATCGTGGGCGATGATCTGGAACGCTATGGCAAGTACAAAGCCAAGGTCTCCTTGGATCTCTATCATCGACTGCAAGACCAACCGACCGGCAAGCTGATTCTTGTGACCGCCATCACGCCGACGCCTGCCGGCGAAGGCAAAACGACCACCAGCATCGGCCTCTGCGACGGGTTGAATCGCATCGGCAAGCAGGCCAGCGTCTGTCTCCGCGAGCCTTCGCTGGGGCCGTGCTTCGGCATGAAGGGCGGTGCTGCCGGCGGCGGCAACGCGCAGGTTATCCCCATGGAGGACATCAACCTCCATTTCACCGGCGATTTCCACGCCATCGGGCTGGCCCACAATCTCCTGGCGGCGATGCTGGACAACCACATCCATCACGGCAACGCCCTGGGAATCGATCTGCGGCGGATCGTCTGGAAGCGGGTTCTCGACATGAACGACCGGGCCTTACGAGACATCATCGTCGGCCTGGGCGGGGTAAACAACTCGATGCCTCGGGAAGGCGGGTTTGACATCACCGTCGCTTCCGAGGTCATGGCCTGCTTCTGTCTCTCCGAGTCGCTGGTGGAACTGCGCCAGCGGCTGGGTCGGATGATTGTCGCTTATAGCCGAGACCGCAAACCAATCACCGCGGCCGATCTTAAAGCCCACGGCGCCATGACGGTCCTGCTGAAGGAAGCCCTCAAGCCGAACCTCGTGCAAACGCTCGAAGGCAATCCGGCCTTCATCCACGGCGGGCCGTTCGCCAACATTGCGCACGGCTGCAATAGCGTGCTGGCCACGAAGCTCTCGATGCGGCTTTCAGAGTATACAGTGACCGAGGCCGGTTTCGGTGCCGACTTGGGTGCCGAGAAGTTCCTGAACATCAAGTGCCGCAAGGCCGGCATCAAGCCCGACGCCGTGGTGATCGTGGCAACCGTGCGCGCCCTGAAGCTGCACGGCGGCGTGCCACTCAAAGAGCTTTCCAAGCCGAATGTTGAAGCCTTGGACAAAGGCGTCGAGAATCTCAAGAAGCATATCGAGAATATCCATCGCTTCGGCCTGCCGGTCGTCGTGGCCATCAACCACTTCTCCAACGACACCGACCCGGAAATCCAGTTCATTCGCGACAAGTGTGCCCACCTTTCCGTGAAGATCGTTCGTGCCGAGCATTGGCTGCGCGGCGGCGAGGGCGCTCAGGATCTGGCCAAGGCCGTGGTCGAAGTCATCGAGGGCACCAAGACCGACTTTTCCCTGCTCTACCCCGACACCTGCACGCTCTGGCAGAAGGTCGGCATTATCTGCCGCGAAATCTATGGCGCAACCGACGTCCTGGCCGACAAGAAGCTCCGCGAGAAGTTTCAGCAGCTTCAGGATGCCGGCTTCGGCCATCTGCCCATCTGCATGGCAAAAACACAATATTCCCTCTCCTCGGACCCGGGCCTCGTGGGCCGACCCAAGAACTTCGATCTGCCCCTGCGCGACGTGATGGTTTCCGCCGGGGCCGGCTTCGTGGTCGTCCTTACCGGCGACATCATGACCATGCCCGGATTGCCAAAACTCCCCGCCGCCGAGACCATCGATATCGATGAGAACGGACAGACGGTAGGGTTATTCTAACCAAAATGTACCCAAACCTCGAAAAACTGCTGCTAAGCGGCCCCGTTGTGACCGATGGGGCCTGGGGCACTCAACTCCAATCACGCGGCCTGCCGGTCGGGGCGTGTCCCGATGCCTGGAATCTCAGCCATCCAGAAGCGGTGGAGGCGGTCGCCCGAGCCTATATCGAGGCTGGCAGCCAGATCATTCTGACCAACACCTTCGGGGCGAATCGCTCGATCCTCGTCAAGCACGACTTGGCCGACCGCGTCGCGGAGATCAACCGTGCGGGCGTGGAGATCTCGCGCCGAGCCGCCGGCACCAGGGCGAAGGTTTTCGCCTCGATGGGGCCGAGCGGCGCGATGCTCATGATGGGCGAGGTTAGCGAAGACGACCTGCGAGCCGGTTTCTCGGAACAGGCCCGAGCGATGGCCGATGCAGGGGCCGACGCCATCGTCATCGAAACCATGACCGATCCGGCCGAGGCACGGTTGGCCGTGGCCGCCGCCAAGGAGACCGGTTTGCCAGTCGTGGCTTGCATGACGTTCGATTCCGGGGCCAAGCTCGACCGCACCATGATGGGCACCACGCCCGAGCAGGCCGCCGAGCAGTTGCTCGAAGCGGGCGCGGACATTATCGGTTCAAATTGCGGGCAGGGGATTGCCGGGTTCGTGGAAATCTCTCGCCGCCTTCACTCCGCAAGCGGTCGGGCCGTATGGGTGAAGGCTAATGCCGGCCTGCCCGAGATGCGCGATGGCAATACCCACTATGCGCAGACTGCGGAACAGTTTGCCGCATATATCCCGCAGCTCGTTGCCGCCGGTGCCGGGTTTGTTGGCGGATGCTGCGGCACATCGCCGGAGTTCATCCAAGCGGTCTGCAAAAAGTTGCGGTCAGCCTAACCAAGTTCGCCCTCCTGACGATTTATCATGGCTCTTCCGGTTTTAGGTGCAAAACGCGAGAAACACGGCCTTCAGGCCGACGGTGACCTCGCGTAGCTCGCCGATGGTCCGCCCGGCGGCCTCCGAGGCCCGGTTCAGGTCCAGGATCAGCCGGTTCCAAAGCGTGCCGGACGACTTCACCCCGTAGCACCGTTTGGTAATCACCCGGGCCTTGTTGTTGATCCCTTCCACCGCCGCACTCATGTAGTGCCCGTCGAAATCGGCGGAACATCTATACAACCCCCCACCAGCCCCCTACACGAGTGGCAGCTTGTTGCAAGATGCAGTTCCGCAGCGTAATATGGATGGGTCAAGTGTCTCCAAAACCAGTGCTGAACCTCGGTCTGTGAAAACGCCCCCGCCATGATTGCCGCACGCCTCCCATGCCGACGTTTGCAGCCGCTCTTCAGCGAAGAACAGTGGCGGAGAATCGCTGTGAGTATGAAACTCACGCAACGCGAACTCGAAATCGTCCGGCTCATCTTCGCGGACGAACCGGAGCAGTCCATCGCCGCGGCACTTGGAATCTCCGTGAACACGGTCCGCACGCACTTGAAGCGGCTATATCATAAGCTTGGCGTGGCAAGCCGCGCGGGGCTGGTCCTGCGGCTGGTCGGCGAATACTTGGCCGACTCCCAAGCTGCCCGGCACGCTGAGCCAACTGTGCCGTTCCAGCGCGCGGCCTGAGGTGTTCTCTTGCACCGCGGATCGCCGCCCTTCGCGCGGGCAAAACTTGTCTTTGCCGGAAGCGACCAGCGAAATTACACAAAACCACCCGATGGCTGTAGCCCGCAGGGATGACAACCCTATCGACGCATTTGTAGAGATAGGCGATACTGCGGTAAGTCTGGCATTTTCCATGCTTTGACGCGGTTGTTTTGGTAATTCCTAATTTTCATCGAAAGGGACATTTGCAATGAGAACTCTGACGTTTGGTTTGATGACCGTCGTGGTGCTGGCCGCGGCTGGTGTGCTGCGGGCCGACCCGATAACCCTGGACATGGTCCCCGTGGGCGATGCGGGCAACGCCCCGGATCCGGCGACGTATAGCTTTTATGGCGCGGTGCCTTACAACTACAATATCGGCAAATACGAGGTGACCACCGCGCAGTACGTGGCGTTCCTCAACTCGGTGGCGACGCAGAGCGACCCCTACGGCCTGTACAATTCGTCCATGGCCACGAACCTGCCTACCGTCCATATCATGCAAAGCGGCAGCCCGGGCAGCTATGCCTATGCGGTCACCGGCACGGCCCCTGGCGCGACGAACATGCCAATGTTCAACGTTAGTTGGGGTGACGCCGCCCGTTTCTGCAACTGGCTGTCCAACGGTCAACCGACGAGCGGCACCGAGTTGAGGAACGCCACGTACTGCGCGGTGGTCACATC
>JANXQG010000138.1 GCA_025356915.1 Planctomycetota bacterium
GGCTCTGGTTCTGTTCGCAAGAGCAGAACGAAACCATGCCGGGTTGAAGCAGGAACTAGACCGAGAGGACACTCACGTGCACTCACAAACTAGGAAGCAGATTGACGCCATGATAGCCCAGGTGACGCAGGGGCATGATAAACTTCAGGGAGTCATCACCAAGGCGGTGGCGCACTCGCAGCGGTACACCGAGTTGTGCAAGACCGCCGGGGTCGCGGCGTTCACCGCTGACGACTTCATGAAGGACGAGATCAATTACCTGATCAAGACCGCCTTCTGGCACGCTGGGCAGACCTTCCGTGTCATCGACGGGCGCAACGACCGGGAACGGGCGAAGGACGAGGGTATGAACGACTTCGAGCAGCACCGTAAGTCCCGCGAGTTCTCCGCGCCCCGTGTCGATCTGGCGACAGGCACATGGTTCGAGGCGTTGGGGATCAGCAAGCCCGAGGTGCTGGCTGACTTGCGGGCTATCGAGGAGGAAAAATACCAGTTGACCCAGGCCAACTGGGAATGGCCGTGGCCCCCCGACTTCTTCCCCTACTTCGAGGCATGGTTGGCGCGGATGGTGGTGAAGTATGCCGACCGGGTCATGGCTGCGGTCAAGCAGCACGGACCAGACAGGCTCAAGCGGCTCCAGGCCCTGATCACCCCGACTGAGGCCGATGCGGGGAAACAAACTATCGGAGCCGAGATGGATCGCGGGTCGATGTTTGAGCCATGATGACCTTCCGCACACCATTGTACCTCACGCCAGGAAAGCTGGCTACGTTCACCAAGCGCATGGTGTTCTGTTCCCTGGCGGCCGAGGCACGGCGTCGATGCGAAACATCGCGAAACAGCAGCGAATCCCGGTCTACGAGTACCCATCCTTGACACCCTTACCCTGACCCTTATGGTCACCCTCGCATGATCCTCAATCTGGACGAAGTGTGGTTCCTCGACTGTGATGAGCGCAGCGTCACCCTGACCGAGCGTCGCGTCATCCAAGCCAAGGAAGACGGGGGGAAGGGCATCGCCCCCAAGCCTGAGAATATCGGCAAAGAACGACTCGTTCAGCACGGCTTCTACGCCTCCATCACGGATGCGTGCCGGGGATACCTGAACAAGAGCGCGACGAGCATGCCTGGAGTCCTGACCGCCACCTCGGTGATCGCCGCCTGGAACGATGCCGTGACCCGCGTCGAGGCGGCGTGTGGGACGATCCCCAAGCGCGGGCAGTTGCCATCCTCCCCCCTCCCCCAGGCTGATCCCTGATGTTTATTGCCTACACCGTCTGCAATACAGGTCACCGGTGGTTCACGGACACCAACGGCGTCTGCATCTCGTTCGATCCCAAACTGATCCAGCACGTCATCGCGGATTACGATGCGTGTGTGCAGCGCAACAAAACCGATGTCGCGGAGATGGAACAGCAGTTGGCCGAGGTGAAGCAGCAGACGCCCATCCCACCCATTGTGGAGAGGATCCATAGCCGCAATCGGGAGTCGGTGAAGGCGCAGATCAGCGAGCACAAACGTGCTGCCCTGGCCGAAGCGGTGCTTAACGACATGCTGGTCCGGGACATCATGTGGTACGACAACCTCAAGGATGCCATCGCCTATTCGCTGGGAGGGGCATGACCCCCATCATCTACCGCTCATACGACGTATTCGCCCAGGCGGTCGCACAGCGTTGCCAGGGGGACGCGCCACTGCCAGAGACGCACCGTTGGGACTGCGTCTTCGTCTACGGGCACCCCACAGCGGGATTCTGCCTGCGAGCCACGCAAGCCGGCTGGAGCGTCACTCTGAACGGTGTCGAGACGAGCCGTCGTCAGCACATCGCCGCCCCGTTCGCCAATCTTCAAGCCGCCGTCTGCTATATCACCACTGACCATGCCTGCCACAAACACGAACGGCTTTCATGACCGCCAAGATCATCAAGTTCCCCGGCGCCACGAAGGCCACCCCCACCTCCGTGGACCCTCCACTGTCGCCGCTCCCGGACGCTGCTATCGTCGGCGGGCGCCTGACCGATGCCGCGACAGGGGAGCCGCTGGAGTTGACCGAGGACCAGCGCAAAGCGATCGGCATCATCCTCACGGGCATGCCTTTCGTGTTCGTCGGCATCAAACCCATGGAGTCTGGCACTGATTTCTTCACGGCCCTGCACGGTGACGCGACCGATCTACGCAACGCGCAGGACCATCTGTTGGATGTGATCGGACGACTGTATAACAGGAAGGGCATCTCGTGAACGAGTCAGAAGAGTCAAAGAAAGACAGTCATGACTGACAAGATCATCTACGTCCACGCCGACCACACCTCGACCAGCGTTACCATCCTCACGCCCAGGGCATTGGACGTGCTGCTGAAGGAAGAATGGCAGGTGAAGCAGCAGTCACGCCGCAAGATCGACGGCACCCTGGTGGACGTGTACCACCTCTATAAACCGTCGAAGGAACGCGGGCTGGCTGTGCAGCATGGCCCGCCCGCTCCGCCCAGCCGCCCCGATCTGGTCGAGCAGCATCGCGGCGGCAACGACGCCCGTGGTCTGTCCGTAGCCCCGTCGAACAACAGTTTCCTCGGAACGTCCGACTTCAACGGACTGCCCGGCCTGAAGATCGCCAACAGTCTGGTGTTGCAGCACGGGTATGCTATGGGAGTGGACGCCGCCAAGCGCGGCGAGCCGATCACCACCTGCCCGTGGCCGGACGGTGTGGGTCGGACGCAGTGGCTCCGAGGCTACAAGGCAGCCGGCGCGTCCGGCGACACCACGGACGCTTACGCCGCCGGCAAACTGGCCGCCAAAGGGGACGCCGACCTCGAAGTCCACTGCCCGTACCCGTCGGGGACACCTCACTATAACGAATGGCTGCGCGGATTCCGCGAGGCTGGGGGGACTGTCGCGTGATCCAGAGATATACGAGGAATAACTTCACAGGTCGCGTTTTCGGGCGCCTTACCGTTATAAGGGAGGCCTCGCGTGTGGACAACAACCGTCGCTGGGAATGCCATTGTGTTTGTGGTAAGAAGAGTGTTGTTTATCAAGGAGGTCTTACCAGTGGACGCAGTCAATCCTGCGGATGTCTTAGTTTAGAGCTGCGAAAACTAACAACCCATACCCCTGATAACTTTATCGGGCGTGCATTCAATAGACTGACTGTAATAAGGGAAGCCCCACGAGTATCCCACCATAGGCGCTGGCTGTGTCGTTGTGTCTGTGGAGAGGAACGGACTGTGTACCAAATCGGATTGATCAATGGCACTAGCGGTTCGTGCGGGTGTCTTAATAGGGAGATTAGTAGAAATCAAAAGAGCAATTTGATACACGGGATGTTTGGGACTGGTATATATTCATCCTGGCAGGGGGTAAAGACTCGTTGTTTGAATAAGAATAGCGCAGCGTATAATAACTATGGCGGTCGAGGGATCACAATAGACTCACAGTGGATGGTGTTTGAAAACTTTCTTGCAGATATGGGGTCTTCGTGGAAAGAGGGCTTGACTATCGAGCGAAAGGATGTCAATGGTGGTTATAACAAAGAAAATTGCCATTGGATTAAGCGCGCACAGCAACCCTGTAACACCAGAAGGACAGCCTGGGCCGTCTATAAAGGGCAGCGTATATGCTGTGCAGATGCAGCTAGACTCAGTGGCCTTTCTTATGGTATGCTACAGAGGCGTATAAAGAAAAACGTCCCATCTCACCTTTTATTCCTGGAGTCTAGAAATGCCCGTACCCATTGAAGTATCTGATTCACAGTTCAAATCCTATCAAGCCTGTCCCCGCAAGTGGGGGTACGTCAAGCTCCTCGATTTAAGACAGGATGAGAACAAAGACAGCATGCATCTCGGTAACGCCTTCCATGATGGTATGGAAGAGTACATGAAGACAGGCTCCATGGATAAAGCCCATGAGGCCGCCATCAAGGCGCTGATCGAATCCAAACCGACGAATCTCGATTATGTCAAAATGCTAGTCCCCTCGATGCTGATCGGAATGGCCCTCCATTGGGTGCCGAGCTTCCTCAAGGAATTCGAGCCAGTCTCCACTGAGGAGTGGTTTACAAGCACCCCTAATGAGGAGATCGTGCGAATCAGAGGTTTTAAGGATCTCGTCGCAAAACATAGACAGACCGGGCAGCGTTGCGTATTCGACTACAAGACCTCCTCGGATATGTATTTCAGGACACTGGCGTCTACCTTGGAGTCCAATAATCAGTTGGCTCGTTACGCAACCGCCGAGCGTCGGCAATACGGTTCCTGGCCCATGCTCGTTGCCCTTGTGTTTGCGATAAAACCCAAGTCCAAGGACGTGGGGGTCGCCTGTGAGAATGCGCGCTGCGACCCGAGCCTGTACCGCATGCTGGTACAGCAGGTGACGCCGAAGTTTGCCGAGTTCGCCCTGGCTGTGGAGCAGAACGACATCCTCATGGCTCAGCAAATGAAGTTTTACCGGGATCTCGTGGCCGAGCGCGGACCGCAGGCATGTGACTACATCCCGGCCAACTTCGACAACTGTTTCAACTACGGATCCATGTGTGGCTTCGCTCAGGGATGCCACTCCGCACACCCCGCCCACCAGAACCTCAAGAAAGCAGGCTGATATGTTCACGAAAGTTCCAATTTGTATGCGCGCTGGGGAGGGAAACCTACAGTTTTTAGCGGTGCTGAACACCGACCAGATTTCCAGCGTCTTCTCCTACGACGAGGGCCGCCTGTGCTCCATCATGATGAGCAATGGAGACAAACTCATGGTGGATCTGCCCTTTGAGGAAGTCGCTGACCGACTGTTGTCGATGAGCAAAACACCCCTTGACTCCTGATACCCATACCCTTACCCTCTCACGCCTACCCCTCGCTTATCTAAGGAATCCTATGAATCATCCTCTCCCCTCAACCGGCTTCACCGACCCCTGGCCAGAGATTCTGCATCTCTTGGTGCAGAGGGTCACCTATAAAGGGCAGCCGATCACCGGCCCCCAGGACCAGATCAAGGGCTTCGCCAACTGGATGATGCAGCAGATGCCTGCCGTCGTCACGGGCGGCGATCCCGAGACCAAGGCAAACTGCTTCCTCGCGTGGCTGCGCTCCGAGCAGCAGTACGAAGCCGACACCGCCACCCGCATGGCTGCTCAGGCTGCCGTGCAGAGCGCACCGCCCAATCCCATCTCCTCGCAGACCGTGCCGCAGCAAGCCCAGGTGATGGCGCCGCCCCAGCCGCAGCCCGTCCCGGCCCCTGCTACGCACACCGCTGAAGCCGCCGAGACCGGCCCCGGTATCAAGTGCCCCGAGTGTGGCACCAACGTGTCCGGCGTGCGTGGGTTCAAGCGGCACGTCACCATAACCCACAAGGTGGATTGGCCGGCGTTCTGCACCAAGCACGGTCTCGATCAGAAAACCGGCACGACCAGCGCACCCGGCGCCGCCCCGGCCCAGCCTGTCGCCCCGCCACCTCCGCCCCAGGCCCAACCCGTCCCGCCGATGTTCCAGTCCCAAGGGCCGGCTTCCCCTTTCGTCGCGCCGGCACCCCCGCCCATGCCCATCCCACCCGCCACCGTGCAGGGTGCCCCGAGTGTGCCGACCATGGGCATCGCCCCGCTGCCCCAGCCCACCCCGTCGCACGGCCCGCTGGTGTCATTCAATCCTGCGGCCCCACCGGTGGCACAGGCTGGGCTGCCCGGCCAGCAGCAGATCCCGTTCACGCCCGTGGTTCAGGCACCAGCCCCGGTTGCAGTGCCGGCTCCGACCACCTTTGCGGGTCCATCCCGTGAGGATCTGGCCAAGATGCTCGGCGGTCCGGTGGACCTCATCGTGGTGCGTCTGCTCGACGCCGCGACGGTCAACCTTCAGGGCCGCGTCGATGTCAACCAGATGGCCGCCGTGGCCGAGGCGAAAGCCAAGTCCGAGATGAAGGTCGTGGACCTCGCCCAGGCCAGCTACGGGGCTGGCAAGCAGGCCGCGCAACGCCACTTCGCGGAGTTGCTGACCGCCGCGCCGGGATGCTACCTCCTGCTGAACGGGTACGAGCCGATCCTGCCCGCCGGCTACCTCGAAATTCTGGCTGCTCGCGTGACGAAGTTCCACATCGTCACCGACTCCGGCCGCCAGACCACCACCATCTTCTGAGGACACCACCATGAACGTCAACGACAAGATCCTCTTCCGCACCTGTGGTCACGGTAACCTTCGTGTCTGGAAGGGCACCATCAAAGCCATCGTCAATCGTGGCAAGCTCGCCCCGAAGGGGATGCGGATGCACCTCCCACACGGAGGCGAGGTGAGCAACCGGCCGCGTTACGTCGTGCTCCTGAGCACGAGCGATACCCTGATGTGGGCGAACGCCACCGGGCCGAACATCGCCTTGCAGGGCCGGAAGCTGCCGACGCACAAGCCGCGCCTCGCCGTGCCGGTGAAGAAGTACAAGCCGTCGAAGTGGCGGGTCAGCAAGGCGACCACCAAGGCCAAGCCCGCCGCCAAGGCCAAACCGACCGAAGGCTTCGCCGGTAAGGATGC
The DNA here is from genome assembly GCA_025356915.1 of Planctomycetota bacterium. Taxonomy (GTDB): domain Bacteria; phylum Planctomycetota; class Planctomycetia; order Pirellulales; family Thermoguttaceae; genus JANXQG01. Next base: position 6,501 of record JANXQG010000138.1, read on the forward strand.
CGGGCTGCCTCCGCTGGAGGCTCGCATGACCAAGTTCGGCATCGTGGTCGATACCAAGCGTAAGGGCGGGGACAAGCCCAAGACGACGTGGTTCGGCATCGTGGACGGCGCCGTCGTGTCCGTCCGCAAGGTGATCTGCCCCGAGGGCTTCTCCAAGGAGAAACCCACGCTGCCGGAGGCGCACGTCCCCCGCATCACCAAGCCCGAAGTCCACATCCCCGACTCATCGGCGTCCCCTGCCGCCGAGACTGCGCTGCCCCAGGTAGCCGAGACTGCGCTGCCCAGGTAGCCGTCTGATCCATCCCTTCCACGGAGTATCGTCATGAATCAACCCAACTTCCAGCAGCCGTGGGGTGCTCCCCCGCAGCAGCCCCAGCAACCGCAGCAGCCGTGGCAGCCGCCTGTCGCGCCGCCCCCGCAGCAGGGCAGGTTCGCCGCCCCCACGCCGAATCTCGGTGCAGCCGCCGCCGGGAATCTGTTCAACCAGTTCCTGACCGAGCCGCCCCGCCAGCGGGCGAACCGTATCAAGCCGGCCGACGGTACGTACGTCGTGCGTTTCACCCCCGGCTGCAAGATGCAATACTCCCAGAAAGACGGGAAGCCGTTTCTGCTTCTGGAGTATCAGGTGATCGAAGGCTCCGTGCCGCAGATGCAGGGGCAGGTGTTCAGCATCCCGATCTTCTGGTCCAACCGGTTGCAGCTTCAGGACCTCGCGGACCTCGCGAAATACGCCTTCGGGGTCAATCTCCCCCAAGTGGCGCAGCAGACCGGTGGCGATCCGCAACAGATGGCCGGCTTCATCGGCCAATCCCTGGTGCAGGGTATGTTCGCGGGGGTGCGCGTGCAGCGGACCCAGAAGCAGATCCAGACCGTCGGCTATGAAAACGCTTTCGCCAACCACCAGTGGATGATGATCTCCCCGCAGCCGATGACCCTGTCTCAACTCGGGCCCATGCAGGCGCCTCCGCCCCAGCAGCAGCCCTGGCAGCCCCAAGCATCCCCGCAGCAGCCGCAGGCGTTCCCGCAGCCGCCCGGCCAGAGCATGATGCCCCAACCGCATGGTCAGCCGGCGTTCCAGCCGCAGGGTCAGCCGTTCATGATCCCACAGGGTCAGCCGCCCCAGGCCGGCGCCCTGCCCCAGGCGCCGCCACAGCAGCCCACTCCTGCATTCTACGTGCCAGGAGCACAACCCCCGAGGTAATACATGCCTGCAACCGAGAACATCAAAAAGAAGAAGGCGCAGAAGGCTCCTCCCGAGAGAAAGGCTCGGGAGAATTCGCCATCTGGTGGCCAGATCCAGTTCGGTACTCCCATAGAGACCGACAAGATCAAGGTCACCTTCGATGGTTTGAAGGTGACCTACCACCTGAAAGGGAGCGGCGAGACCCTGGTTAAGGAGTATGATTCCATTCATGCTCTTATGATCATTCACGGAAGAATCTCGCACGATCCGCATGGGGAATATACGCAGCAGTGCGTCGCCAAGGTGCGGATCGAGCAGATGAAGAAGCTCCCGATCGTCTGAGCGACGTAAAACCCATATGGTTATGTAAGCACCGTGAGGTGCGACGGAGACGCATCGCTATGAAACTTCTGGCGTTTGACACGGAAACCTACCTGATCCAACCCACGGAGAAGGCGCCCAAGCCGGTCTGTTGCACCTGGGCCGACGCATCAACAACCTGGATCACCGATCCCGGCGGGCTGGAGACGGCGGCGACGTTCGCCCAGCCTGATGTTTTCTTCGTCGGGCAGAATATCCCGTATGACCTCGTGCTCATGATGCGTTGGCACCCGAGGCTGATTCCAGACATTATCCGGGCGCTGGACGAGGGTCGGGTGTTCGACACAGCGATGCGCGAACGCATGCTCTATCTGAGAGACGAGGGGGCGAGAGGGTATGATATGTTCCCCTCACTGGAAAAGTTGGCTGTGAAGTACCTGAAGCTGGATCTATCCAAAGACAAGAAAGGCGATGATATTTGGCGTTTGAAGTATGGTACACTGGACGGCGTGCCATTCAGTGATTGGCCATCCGAGGCGCTGCGCTACGCGCTGGAGGACGCCAGACACACGTTCGACGTGTTCCATGCTCAGGGTGGTATCCAGAATCTGCAACCAACTGAGGCGTTGCAGGTGCAGGCAGCCGTTGTTCTAAACGCGATCGGCGTGTGGGGTCATAAAATCAACCAACCGAAGCGTGAGGCAATGAAAGCCTCTCTGGAGGGTAAAGCCTCCGCTTTACACAACAAGATCGACTCGTTTGGGTGGACAGGCAAGGGATCGCAGGAGCGTTTGATGACGCTCGTGGCCCAGGCGTGGCACTACAAGCATTTTCAGTTTCTTCAGACGCGGGCCACTGTCACCGGGGTGCAGATCGACCTTGCGACATGGCAGAAGTGGGTGCCCGCCACGGGTAATATCCGAACATTCCTCCAGGAGTCGATCGACGCCGGGGTGCCGATCGCCGGCCTGATCTTCCCCCCAACAGTGGATTGGCGTCAGTGGTGCAAGGAAACCATCACCCAACTTCCTGACGTGCCGATGACCAAGAAGGGAGTCAGCATAGCCGGCGAGGTACTGGAGCAACTTGGCGACGTGGTGCAGGAGTTCGCGCAATACTCCGACCTGCGCCATCTGGAGAAGATGATTGAAAACTACATCGAGCCGTACGCTACCGACACCGTACACCCGAGCTTCGTCCCCCTGGTGACGACAGGCCGCACCGGCTGTCGGAGGCCAAACACCCAAAATTGCCCTCGTAGGGATAAAGCACGCCCCGACGAAGCCTTCCGCACCATGTTCGAGGCCCGTCCAGGACGGCAGCTTGGCACCGTCGATTACAGCCAGCTTGAGCTATGCACGCTCGCAGCAACCATCCGTGCGATGAACCCCCGCACAGCATGCACGCTAGGCGACGCAATCGACAAAGGCATGGATGTGCATTGCATTACGGGGGCGCTGATCAGCGGCATGTCCTATGAGCAGATGCTGGCCGGGAAGAAAGCGAAGGATGAGAAGGTACTACACTACCGGCAGGGGGCCAAAGCATGTTTCACCGGAGACACAGAGCTTCTGACTCCACAGGGGTGGCGGCGTATTGACCAACTGCATGGAGATATGCTGGTTGATGTGTTGCAATATAACCCACACGACAAGAGTATGGAGTTTGTGAAACCGTTGGCCTGGGTAACGAAGCACGATACAGTCATCACGCTTCAGACCACACATATGGATCAGGCTGTTACCCATGATCATCGTCTGTTGTTTATCTCCCGTTGTGGGGTGGTCCGTGAGGTATTGGCCGGCAATATGCGTAACCTGGAGCTTGGTGGTAACAACTGGAGCAGCGTTCACGGAGGCTTTCTGACAAAGCACGTAACGCCTATCTCCGCCCTCTGCACGCGATTGTCTGTCATGGTCCAAGCGGATGGTACTTTCTCTGGCCGCCGGGTTAGGCTTGGCTTTACGAAGGATCGTAAGATAAAGCGGTGCAGAATGCTCCTGAATGAAGCACACATCCCACACAGTGAAGATATCACTAAGCAGGGAGTTACTACATTTACCGCAGATCAAGGATCTTGGTATCTCCTAACCACGGAAAAAACGTTCGTGTCTGATTGGACCGCTTACGACCGCGAGGCGTTCTGTGACGAATTGTTTCGTTGGGATGGGCATGTAGCTAAGAAACATCACACATCCTATAGTAGTAGTATTCGTGGTAATACCGATGTTGCTCAGGCCATACTAAGCACCAACGGATACAAGACGTGTTATCATCTGGAGGCAGGCAGAGGGGATAACAGACAGGATCAACATAAACTGGAGTGGTATATTGGGGACAGGAAGAAAAACATAACTTATCATAGATTTGGAGAATGTGTTGTCGGAGACGGGATTCCGCAGCAGGTGTATTGCCTCGCTGTTCCCTCCTCTTGGGTGCTCACTCGTCGTAATGGACGTGTCGTTGTCTCGGGGCAATGTAACTTCGGACTGCCAGGGGGTTTAGGAGGCGTCGCCTTCGTCGGTTACGCCAAAGCGAATTACGGGCTGGAGATCGGCCTGAAGCAAGCATGGCAGTATATCAATGGCTGGAAGCGCGCATGGCCAGAGGTGCCGGCCTACTATCTGAAGTATTCCTCCGACATGGTGAACGCCTCCCCCACAGAGACCTTCACTGCCTACACCCTCACGGGCCGAGCCAAGGCTAATTGCATCTATACGGAAGGCAGCAATTACCCATTCCAAGGTCTGGCCGCCGACGGCGCCAAGGCCTCGTTGTGGGCCATATGGAAGGAAGCCATGCTCGGCTGGGCTGGAGTCATCGACACACCACTGCGCGAGACACGGCTTGTCAACTTCGTACATGATGAGATAGTGGCAGAGCACCCCGAGGGCGACCTAGGCAAGGCCGCCCTCAAGCGCCAGGAAGACCTGATGGTCTCGGAGATGACGCGGATATGCCAGAACAAAATTACAATCAGCGTCGAAGGCAATCTCAGTGGGGCGTGGGAACATTGAACGTGCTCACCACCTGCATGTTTTGGGGGATGCTCGCTCTCCTGCTCGCCTCGGCGGTCCTCGTCGGTATGGGACGCTACGGCTGGGCTGAGATCCGGCATGAGATACGCAGGCGTAAATCGAAATGACCACGCTGCGGGCCTACCTTCATAAGGTCGATAAGACCGGCAATCTCCATGTCCGCGTCATGCAGCCCCAGCCGCTTGGCGACGCCTTCGCCGCCGATATGCACAAGGCAGGCAGCCCCGCGCATTGGGAATTCAGCAGGATGGAGTGGGATTATCCTTTGACGGCTGCGTGCGTCCTGGCGATCCAGCGCACCGCAGAGAAGTATCATATCGACATCTTCTGGTCGCCCGAGCTTCAGCAATATGCCGATGAGCAGCGGAAGACTGACGACTATGAGCAGGGCATACGGATGTCGATTGAAAACATCATGCGAAAGAATGAACCGCTGCCTGGGTATGTAACCAATACCTATAACGGTACGAAGATGCCCATGCGGCATCAGGTCCTGGCCTACCATTGGGGATTGCGCTTCACTGGACTGCTTCTGGCCCACGATCCAGGTCTTGGTAAGTCGAGATCCGCCATAGACTTATCGAGAGGGTGGTACGACAGCAATGCCGTACGACCGATGCAACAGATTTGGGTTCCAGAGGCCGGGTTATGGGGCGTACGCGGGGGTATTCTCGTTGTGACTAAAGCATCAATCGTTCGCACTTGGGCAAAAGAGTTTATGATGTGGCAGAATATGACCGCTCTGGAGATTTCTGGGGACAAGGAAGCAAAGATACATAAGGCGGCGCTACCATCCCATGCCCATATCATCAACTATGAATCCCTGAAGTATGTATTGCATAACCAGTATGACGGCCTTATCAGTGACGAGTCGCACTCTCTGGCGAACAGCAGTGATCAGACTACCAATGTTTTGCAACTATCTCAGCATGCCAGACGTAAGCTCGCCCTGACGGGCACGCCTATATCGAATAATCTGGAATCCTCATTTTTTCAGATGTTATTCATTGACGGCGGCCGAACCCTTGGCCCGTCCAAGACCAAGTTCCTAGAGGAGTATTTCACTACAGAAAAGCAAGGTCCACAAGGCACCCCGAAGAATATCCCGAAGGCCGGTGCCGTGCAGGCGGTCAGTGAGCGTATGGCTCGCTGTACGTACTTTCTCAAGAAAGAGGATGCGCTGGATCTACCGATCAAGACACACACGCCGGTCTACCTGGAGATGACGGACGATCAGGCACGGTATTACACAACCCTGAAGAATGATTATCTCGTCTATATCCAGGATTCGCAGGTGTCGGCGCAGCAGGCGGCGGCCCGCATGATGAAGTTACGGCAGATTGCCCAAGGATTCGTCCTTGATGACAACGGTGTTCCCAAGGACTTCAGTGCTGCCAAGGTGGAGACACTGATCGACATGCTGCGTAACAAACTCAGCGGACGCAAGGTGGTCGTGTGGGCGGTGTTCACGCACGAGATCAACATGCTCTGCCAACGCCTCATGCAGGAGCAGATCGGGTTCGTGCGCCTGGATGGCACAGTCACCAGCAAGAAACTGCGTGACCAAGGTCTGGAGTTGTGGAATCAACACCCGGCCGTGACGGTCTTTATCGGTCAGATCCAGATGGGCGTCGGTATCACCCTGCACGCGAACGAATGCACGGTGCCGTGCTATGACTGCGTGTACCTGGGCATCGACTATTCCTTCATCAACTGGACACAGAGCCAGGACCGTATCCATCGTATTGGTCAGAAGTACCCCTGCTCCTACACCTATCTACTGACGCAAGATGGCGTGGACCGCAATATCTATCAGTCTTTGCAGGTCAAGGCGAGCACCAGTAACGCCGTCTACAAAGCAGGCAAGGAATTCTACGCATCCTTGGTACGTGGGGATGAACCGAACCTAGCAGCGATCGACACGGCGGTAGCATGAGACACCCTGACGTTTCCACATCCACAACGCCCGTGTGGGCACCATGGCGTTTCAACCTGGGCGATCATTGGGCCACGGTCAATTACCTGATCACGCGGTCATACATCCTGCGCGAAGAGATGCTGCTGAGCCGTTACCAGCACGGGCAGGACTTCGTGTCACGCCTGCAAGAAATCCGCTACCTCCTCGCGGCTCCTGAACGCTCCTCTTTGGTTCTCGTTGACGAACCCGGCACCCACGAACCCGACGGCTTCGATGTGTGGGCCGGAAACTTCTGGCCGACGACAGAAACGTGGAAGCCGAACGCTGGCCGGCGGGTGTGCTATCAATTCGATGGGGTTTCATCCGCTGAAGACAAGAATCCGCCGTGTGAGGATCAGCGGCGGATCCTGGACTTCCTCAAGAGGCATGATATGGAGCCAGTCCGGCTAGGCTCCCACATGACACTGGCCGCCGCCGTGCATGAATTGGCGACGGCGACCATGTTTATTGGCTGCGACTCTGGCATGTCCCATGTCGCCCATAGTGTCGGCACACCCATGATCCTGGTCGAGTATAAGTTACCGATCATCACCACGCATCGGGGGAAGCGATACACCCACGCTCAAGGCACCGATGCGCTGATCCGCGAATTAGGTTATCAGGTCAACATATGAATGGTATGAAGGTTGTTATAGGCGGGCAAGGCGCCGGTATGTTCTCTATATTACGAGGCGCTGTCATAGGGGCAAAGAAAGCTGAAGATGCCGGACTTCTGCCTGTATTCCATTGGGTTAAGTCCGCATATGATGATAACTGTCCTAACCTTTGGCCTCTTCTGTTTCAGCAGCATACTGTTGAAGCGGTCGTAGCAGAAGTGAGTATTGAAGGGCACCCAGACATACCGAGTAATGATTCATACTGGCATAATCGCACCATGGCATATCCGCTAACCCGACATATCGTCCCTCTGCATCCTATACCACTGCTCTACCCAGCATGTCGAGTGGCCATTCACTACAGGGCTACGGACAAGGCTAATGAATGCACTCTTCATCCGCTTCAGGTGTACTTGGATACGGCAGCAAGACTCAGTTGTGACCTCCCCGCAAGCCCTTTATTTGTAGCGTCAGATGCCCAGGATTGTGTTGAGGAAATCAGAGAGTTTTTCAGTCGTCGTCATACGCAAGTAGTATGCCATAGCCACATGCGGTCTCCAGACAGGAACACGCGCCAAGGCTTGCATTACAGAGGTGATGGTCAGATCCGTATAATACAAGCCCGAGAGGCGATTAGCGACGCATGGACACTGAGCCAGTCTGATTACCTTGTCAGTAATGTCAGCAATCTATCGTACTGGAGCACATACCTGAATCCGCAACAGACTCATATCGTCATTCGTTGAGCTTCATACTAAAGGATGCCCCCTTGTCCCCTTCCATAATGATATCTTTCGATAGGGGTCCTTTATTTGAGTTGCCATTGTACCATTGAATTACGAGCATGCTTTTTTGCAGGCTCCACGTTCCTTTGTCCCCGTTGCCAGCGAGACAGGTTTTATCTTTGTTCATGGTGATTGTACCGACAGTCCACGCTGTGTTATAGACAGTCCACTTACCGACAGGATCTGCCGCGACCGGCTTATCCGCCAGCGGATCCGGCAGCCCCTTCGTCACTTCGTCAATCTTCGCCTTGATGCCGTTGGCGGCGTCGAGGTTGCCTTTCTTGGTGTAGGTTTCCTGAAGTTTGGTGAGATCCTTGATCAGGGCTTGATCAATCTTGACCCTGGCAGCGTCAGCCTTGCCGATGACGGCTTGCACGTCGGGCGGGAGTTTGGGGGTGTCCTCAGCGGCGTAGCCGGCGAGGGCGAGGAGGGAGAGGAGGATGAGACGCATGGGTTATTCCTTGATGTTGGAGTCAGCGATGGTGAATTCTTGTTCGAGATCATCAGTCACGGTATAGGCATGGCGCCCATAGATGCCCTTACAGTGATTCAGAAGACGCTTGCGATTGACAGACTTGCTCTTGATCAGGTATTGCAGATCGAGCATGTCTTTTCCTCGCCCGGCGAGCAATTTGATGAGGGCCAGCCATTCGGCCGAGAGGACTTCGATTCGTTCCTCCCCCTTCCACGGGACGAGCCGGCGAACATCCCCCAGCGCGGCATCGTACACGTCTTTTTGCGCGTCATCGCGGCGGATGATATCGAGCACGATGCCACGTTCGGTGTAGCTCCGTCCCCCAAAGGACAGGGCTTTTCCTGGCTTCCCTAGTTTCAGGTCTGGATCATCGGTCATGATATCGACATCGGCCGTCATGCGGTCGCTGCCGTAGACCATCATAGCCAAGCCTCCCGCCAAGGCGGCGCGTGCTCCGTGCTCATGTGCTTGCGCGATGGCCATGCGGGCGATCACCAGTCCATCTTTGGGGTTGATGGGCGCGTTCGGGGGCGTGTGGTTCATGACACGGTCTCCAACGCGGTTGTCCCGCCCGCCCGGACGCAGCGGTCACTGTCGGCAGCAAACCGTCGCACGCTGTCGCGGTCGTTCCAGTTGAATTCCCAGATGGATGGGATGCCACGCACGGTCAGCGTTGCCCGGACCATGAGGATATCTTGCGTATAGGGCCGATTCTGACCGCGAGGCAGGGGCTTGTCCAGCCGGACCATGGCAAGGTCGGTGACGCGCCCGCAGCCGTCGCACCGGGCGTGCATGCAGTAGCCCGTCATCATGATGGCGATGTCCTGCTTGCCGATGCAGGCGCGGCAGAGGGACGGGTGCTTGTGCTTCACGGCATCATAGACGATCGGGTCCATGCTCATGTCTCCTCCGGTACAGGAATATCGGCAGCCTCTAAGGCGTCGATAAGTTTGCTGATGTATTGCTTCTGGCGATCTATGTACGAATCATCCGGCAGCTTGGCATGAAGCCTCCGGTTGCGCTCGCCCAGATCCACAATGTCCCCGCTCGGGACCATGCGGAATTTCCCATCCCCAAGCGGGTCGCAGCCGTAATCTTCGCCCGGCTTGCGTGCCGGGATCACTTCCCGGATCGGCGCTCCCGACTCGTCTAGTTGGACCCCAAACGCGGTCAGGGGTTTACCGTCATCCCTGGCGATTTTTGGTGCCTTAGTCATTGCATATCTTTCGTGTGTTCCATGCGGTGATCGCCTCTGCCTCAGTCATAGGGAGGATGTCCCCTCCATCACTGTTTAAGGGGCAATCGTCACAGGAGATGTATCTACGCCACCAGTATTTATCACTACCTGGATCATGGATAGAGGCAGCTCCACCACACAACGGGCAGGGCTTGATCATACTTCCTCCACAGACACAACAGGTTCCCCTATCACTTCACGGACCATGCACCAATTATTCGCCGGGACCAATTTTTCAAACCTGTATCCCATGAAATGCTCGCGGGCCTCCACCAGGGAGGCATTGATGGCGGTTACCCACGACTCGCCATCAGTACAGGTAACGCGGACGGTGATCACAACCCCCCCGCCTTGGCGACGGCGACCGACAGATCACGGACGGCGGCGGCGAGATCGCCACCTTCCCATGTGGCGATAATTTTCTGTGCAGCCACCAACAGATCTGGCGCGGCAGCGATGAGGCGGGCGTTGGCCTCGTGAACGCGATCATCCTGCGATGTGACGCGGCAGATGTGGCCACCGCTGTATGCCGTCACCAGAGGCTGGTCATATTTGCCGGTATAGACAGCAGCAGTCCACGGGCCGGGGGTGTGAGGGATGTTCATAGTGTTAGCTCCTGGACCGGGCCGCGCCCGGTTTCGTCCCTGCTACGGGACTCATCAGCAGGTGAGTGTATAGTGGCCTACCCTGTTGCCGTTGTGGTCCAGGATCGGCTCCATATCCCGCCCTTGGCGGAGCATCATGGCGACCACTTCCAACAGCATGGCGACGCTCTTCCGACGGTTCTCGGCCTCCCTCTCTAGGCTCGGGCGAGCCTCCCCGTAGGGGTTTGTCATGGATGCCCGATCGGTGTCGATCGTGAGTGTAAATTGACTCATTCGCCCACGCTCAACAGGGCCTCGGCGTCGGCCTCGGTCTCGGTGGCCAGGGCAGCCTTGACGGTGGCGCCGCTGGCGATGCTCCAGCCGTCGCCGTCCGTTTCGACGGCATACAGGACGTAGTCCCCGCTGGGCCGCTGGCAGAGTTGATAGGCCCAGCCGTCCTCCTCCCAGGCGCGGACGATTTCTTCTCTCCGGGGCATGTTCCGCGCCCGACGCTTGGTGGGGGTGGGGTGGTAGGGGGTGCGTGTTTTCATAGGATCATCCATAGATGCGCTGGCAGAGGAACGCAGCACGGTGGTGGAAAGCACGGACCCGACGGGACCATGCGACAGGGAACAGGATAGCGGCGAGGATGAGGAACCCCACCGTTAGGGCGAGGAAAAGTAGAATCTTCATGGGAGCCGATCTAGGGTTGCCCATAGGGCGTTTCTGGCGTCAGGAGTGAGGCTGTCCACGAACCCTTGCAAGAAACCCTCTTGCGCGTTGGCGTGCATATCGGAGCACACCGCCCCGATGGTTTCCCCTGCTTCGCGTGGGGCGTCCTCCTCTATGACCCCCGCCAGCGTGCTCGGCGGGGAGACCTGATCCCCGGCACAGGAGCAGGCAATGGATAGGATGTCATCAACCGTCGCCAGGACGGACTCCCGCTTGGTCTTCATGACCTCCAATACATCCTTTGGGGTCGCATCAAGTACGGCATCATACACCGCCTCATCATATGCCTTCATAGCCTCGTCTACCTGCCTGCGGCACACATCACGCTCGCGCCACACGGCGGCTCCGAAGGCACCTAGGTGCTCGGGCAGGGTGTCGATGTAGTCCGGCGTCGGCTTGGGCGCCGGGCGTTTCGTTGCTCCAGACGATGTTTTAGACCTCACGACACTTTCTCCGCCGCCCAGCATCCGCCGGGGGTGCTGCGGTAGCCGTTTGCTACCATCCAATCCCACAACGGCACAAGGTCCTGGAATAGCGGGGAAATGGCCGTGCCGGGCTGGCGATGATCGCTCCCCCGGAAGAGCCAGCAACCGTCCTCCCCGGTGTCGGGATGCGTGCAGCAGCAGGTGTACCCGTACCCGGTGTCTACGGGGCGGGGCATGTTTGTGTGATGTTTCATAATGGGCGGCTCCCTGGACCGGGCTTGCGCCCGGTTTCGCCCCCAGCCACGGGGGCATCGTCAGCAGGGTTCCCGTCAGTTGTACGCCAAGGCGAG
>JANXQG010000514.1 GCA_025356915.1 Planctomycetota bacterium
GGCTTGTCGTTACCCACATCTTTCGGCCGGCCGTGCGTCTTCATGGCCATTTATGGTCATTCCCGGCTGCGCGGATAAGGGGCATAAATGCCCCTGCACCTGTCAGATTCACCGATCACTTGAGTCAACTGAATACCTACTATGAAAAATTAGGCCCTACCCCAACGGGGTTGTGTCCCCAGGACGGCACGAATGATTGGATCGCGGAGAAATGGCCGACTCCAGGAATGGACGCAACGCCGTTGGCGTAGGAAAGGTTTCGTGGATACCGTTTCCCAGGGTAGCCGCTGCGCGGCAACCCTGGGCTAGGGGACATAACGCCGTTGGCGTAGGGAATGAATGGGTCTTACTTCGAGAATTGGCTCTCATCGGCCGCAGGTTCGCCCGCGATCGGGCAGCCATCGGGAGTCGCCAAGAGTTGGTAAACCGTGATTTTGGCGGCGGGGTCGCTACCTGTGGCTAAATTCACCCCCGCGTCATTTCGCAGGAATTGGACGTGTCCGTCGCAGAAGCTCACGACCGATCCACCACTGTGCTTCGAGTAAATGTTCGCCGTCATCGGGTTGCCGTTATACTTGCTCGTCTCAGAACCATAGATCGCGGCAAAATTCGCATAGGCGTTGGCGCGAGTCGACCCTAAGGCCGAAATGTAGTTACTTGCCGGTACATTGAAGCCAAAGGTCTGGTAATTCTGGACGTAACCGGCGACAGAAGAACTACCACCAGTAGATTTAAGCATGTTGTACCAGGAGTGCGCCTTGTTCGCCGCGCCTGCCGCAGCAGCGGCGGCCGGAGCTTTTTGAGTATTTTCACCCAGCAGGAGGGTGTTTGCGGTGCCGTCGCCACCGGAGATATGATCCAAGGTTAGCGGCGGCAACGGCGGATTTAGCGTTGGATCTCGCAGGATCAGCCCGTTGGCAATGTAGGAGTTTTCGCCATTGATCTGGTTGGAGGCAGGGGGATCGCTGGGACATATCAGCAATTTCAAACCCAAATTGTAAGAAGTTTGGTTGCCCTCTGCAAAGCCTGTAAAACCTGGCGAATTGATTGTTTTCCACAAGTCGTTGCGGTCCAATCTTGGCAGCAACATCGCCACCCACGAGATGGTTGTGCAGCCGGAAATAGGTTTGCTCGGTTTATTCTGCCAGCCGGGAAACGATTTTTCCGAACCTTCGTAGGACAGCAGTGCAAGGCATAATTGTTTCTGATTGTTCTGGCACTGTGCCTGCCGAGCCGATTCCTGGACTGCGGTAATTGCCGGCATCAGCAATGCCAGCAGCATGCCGATAATGGTGATGACCACCAACAACTCGACCAGCGTAAAGGCCGGGCGAACTAGCCCGACTCGACGATTTCTCTTCGGCAGTTCCACGACCAGACTCCTTCGACCAGAATATCTTCAAGGCTGTCCCGCAATAAGCAATCCGATACATGAGGGCCGATGGCCCACGGCAAGCCCTACCTCGTCTACAGATTGAGGTCGATCTCGGCCGACCAGTATTCGGCGTCGGTCAGTTTTGGGTTGATGGCGTCGGGGTTGAGTGCCTCCACGTGTCCATCACTAAAGAGTGTGTTGATCGTGCCGTTGTGCCTGGCACGACCGGCACCCCAACGCGTCCAGTCCGGCGAGTTCATCATCGCGGGAGTTGGGGTCAGCAATTCGCTGGTGCTTCCACCTGCCACGTCGGCGACAAGTTTGCAGTACTCGACGGCCAGCACCTTGTTGCTGTCCCGAAGAAAGCGGCTGGCGCGGCTATTCATGCCGTAGCTGCACGGATTGGACGTGCCGAGCGGCCACCAGGCTATTTCCTGGATATTTGATCCTCCCTGGAGAGTTCCCATGGGCGCAATGCTCCCGTTAGGATTATAGCCTTCGACTACTGCGGGCGGGTCTCCTCGGCAGATGGCACCGCTGGTCCTAAATTGGGCGTTAAGACAGAAGCCACGACCCCCGTCAGGATAGTTGGGATCGAGGAGGAAGAACATGTCGCCAATGTTATAGTCGGCACCGTCGTCCGTGACGAAGATCCAGGCACCTTCCGAAGGCGTGAAACCAGGATACGACGAAGCCAGCTTCGACTGTACGTACTGACTCCACGTCATATTCTGGGCTTGTCGCCCATGGTTATCCCATCCTTGCCCGTTGAGATCATAGAAAACCAGGGACTGGTCTTTCTCCGAGCCGTCGAAAGGCTTCTTCTTGGAATATCTAGTGGCGGCCGACGCCCAGAAATACGTGTCGATGTCGGTAACGATCCCGCTTTCCTTATCATCCGGGCACTTGTACATCAACGTCTGATTCTCGAGGTAAGGCCTCAGTGTGTCGGTCCAAGCACTGACGTTGAGACTGCCCACCGAACCGCCATTAACGCTCTTGAAATTGTGGAATGCCGTGCCGATCTGGTGAAGGTTATTGGCGCACTGCATCCTTCGACCCGCCTCACGTGCCGCGTTGACGGCGGGCAACAAAAGGGAAACCAGCAACCCAATGATTGCGATGACGACCAATAACTCGACTAGCGTAAACGCACGACGAAATCTTATGGCTTTCATGGTTACCTATGCCTCCTTAAAGGTCTTCTCCTCCCAACTTTTCCCGAATGAACAACCAGGATAATTCTCCAGGCCGCTTGAATTTCTCCCATTCGGACTGCAAACGCTTGATGACTGCCTGCCGTTCCGCCTGCTGGTTGTCGCCATTGACCTTGTTGAAGTGGCAATCCATTCGGAGCAGGGACTGAACCGCTTCACCCGCCTGTAGGCGAACCGCGGCCGAGGGGTCGTTCATAAGGTCCATTAGCCGAGGCATACTGCGGTAGTCCCACTGTTCGGTCAAACTTTGGATACAGGCCACGCGGACCTCCGGCTGCTGGCTTTGATCCAACACCTGGAGGAGCTGCTGGCGGGCCGGCTTGCGAAGCTCACCTAGTTTTACCGCGGCGTATTGCCGATCCTTCACCGAACCGTCGCCAAGCGCGGCTGCGGCCAATTCGTCGGCACTTTTCGCCCGCGCCACGGGTGGAAACAGCCAGCGATATCCGTAGACGAAGATAACCAGCAGGAACAAACCAGCGAGGACTGCCCACAATGATCTCGAACTACACATAAGGTCCGCTCCGACAGTCCGTTTACAGGTCCGAATCGGTATTTTCCATGGGATATTTCAGGATCCTGAACGCTCCAATGGTACTCTAATTTGTTCGGGTTAGCAAGGGGATGTTCCCCCTTGTCCCCCCCGCCGAGTGGCTGACCGCCTTGCGCCAACGCTATCCCCGAAACGGGTTTACAATCTTCAGCCCAACCAGCATTTGGCCGGACTGCAAGTCTTCTGAGTAGAGTGTCTGGCAGCCGGCACTGGCAGCGGCAGCCAAGATCAGCGAATCGTAGTAGGAATAGCCCGTTTGCTCGGCAATGGCCAGACAGGATCGATAAAGGTCCGAACTCGAATGGATTTCACACAGCGGAGCGAGAACTTGCTGAAAAAAATCGCGTAGATCATTCCAGGAAAATGGCGTTGTAAACTTCCGCCTCGCCACAGAGCAGAACTCCTGAACCACTTGAAAACTGATAACTCCTCGACCGTTTTGCAGCGAATCTCGTACCAGACCAGCAGCGACACGCTGTTTGGCCGAGTCGGTTGGATCGATGGAATAGACGAGAATATTAGTGTCCAGGAAGTATCTGGAACCGGTAGTCGAGCCGAGTGGCTGCGAAATGACGTTCTGACTCATCGCCGGGTTCTCAACGCTCATTCATCTCCTCGCGGGAAAACTTCCTGCCAGGGCGAACATAACTGAGCCGCTTCAGGAGCGCGTCAAAAGCATCGCCAGCCTTTTCCCGCCCAGCATACCGCTCCAACCATTCTCGAAAGGCATGATTCAGGGAGCGATTTTCGTTAGCAGCTTTTTCCCGAGCACGGCGAAGGACGGTCTCGTCGGCACTAAGGGTGATGTTCTTAACCATTGCTTATCCTCCATATTACTACACTATGATAGTGTACACTGGAATTGTGTAAATAGCAATTAATCAAATGCCACGGAACCTTAAGGCGCTCCAGTGCGCTCGTCCCACCAACAATTATTCGTACTCCTCAACCACCGACTTCAGCATGCCCGTTCGGCATTGCTTTACCCCAACCGTTGGGGTAGTATTTCACGATTGTTTTTCGCCTCCTGCTTGCGGAATGCCTTATCCGATGTCTTCCGAAAAAGCCAGCGCCCTGGTCCTCCGCACGATCGATTTCAGCGAAACGAGCCTGGTTGTTTGGCTGTTTACGCGGGAATTCGGCAAGATCAGTGCCCTGGCCAAGGGTGCCCGAAGACTCAAAAATCCCTTCGAGTCTGCTCTTGACGTGCTGACCCTTTGTCGAATAGTCTTCCTCCACAAATCGTCCGAGGCGCTCGACCTGGTGACGGAGGCGAAACTTTTGCGGCGTTTCCGTCCCACGAGGCAGAACTTAGCCGGACTTTATGCCGGCTACTACGTTGCCGAGTTGCTGGGCGATTTGACCGACGAGAACGATCCGCATCCTGAGCTTTTCGATTTGGCAGACGAAACGCTCGCGGCACTGGCGGCAGGCGAGGTGGTCCCTCGGCGACTGGCTCGCTTTGAACTCATTGCGCTGCGGTTTTTGGGCCATGCGCCCGCATTGGACCAGTGTGCCGAGTGTGGAATGAAAATCGACCTGACGGGCCGGATTGCGTTCGGTGGGATTCACGGCGGAGCACTCTGCCGAGGGTGCCGCCAGGGAAAGAGCAGTGTTGTTTCCGTCAGTGCGGGAGTGTTGCGAACAATGGCCCAACTGGCCGATTTGGAAACCCAGGCTTGGCGGCGAATAGAAATCGACGCTCAGATACTGGGTGAATTGCGCAAGCAGGAGGCGAAAAACAATCGTGAAATACTACCCCAACGGTTGGGGTAAAGCAATGCCGAACGGGCATGCTGAAGTCGGTGGTTGAGGAGTACGAATAATTGTTG
>JANXQG010000523.1 GCA_025356915.1 Planctomycetota bacterium
GCCAAAAATGGGAGTCGCAACGGGCAGGACTCGGGTCGCTCTCCAGCAGAAGTCGTGTTGGCGTTAAGCAACGGCGATCCCCTGATCGTCGCCCAGCCGATTCGCCGCGGCCGCGTCGTGCTGGTGACGACCTCGGCCGACACATCCTGGAGTCTGCTGCCCAAGTGGGGTACCTACGAACCACTGGTGAAAGAGATTCTCGCCTGGTGCATTGCCAGCCAGGCGCAGCCGCGCAACATTGAAGTCGGCGATCCGTTGGAATCTGCGTTGGCGGCAACGCTGGCCCTGACAAACGTATCGATTGAGCGTCCCGACGGTCAGCGTCGCACGGTGCCCCTGGAGGTTCAGGGTGATTACAGCGCATGGCGCTACGACGACACTCTGACCAGCGGTATCTACACGGCTCATTATGGATTGCCCCTGTCCCAAAGCCAGCTCTTTGCGATCAACCTGATGACCGCCGAAAGCGATCTGGCGCCGATCTCCCACGATGAACTGCAAAACGAAGTCTTGCCAGGCATCCCGCTGGTCTATGAGACCGCATGGCAAGACGATGGCAAACCGCAATCATCACCGGTCGGTCCGTCCGGGCAGTTGCACGTCCGTTTGTTCCATGCGGTCGTGGTACTCTTGTTGTTGGAATCGATTCTCGCCAGGCGATTTGGATATAACGCACAATGAACGGTATCCTACCAACATGGATGGAACGCTGGTTCGGCCTCTCCAACGGGCCGGGCATGGGCATTGCCTGGCGGCTGGACCATCACTGGCTCTGGCCGCCCTGGGCCACCTTGCTGGGTGTCGCGGCACTGATCGTAACGATTACGAGCATCTATCTCCGCGAAAGCCGCCAGGCCAGCCGCCGCTATCGTCTGGCTTTGGCCGCCCTGCGTCTCTCCGTGGTCGGGCTGGTGTTGCTGATGACCGCCCAGATCGAGTTGTTCCTGCAAAGAACGGGCCTGCCGTTTGTCGTCGTGATCATCGACGACACGCGGAGCATGTGTACCGTCGATCGCTACGATGAGGATGTTCGCAAAGCGCTGGAAGATCGCGTGTCGCGGGCTTTAATTGCTAAACAGTCGCCGGAAGATCGCGAGCAAACATTAAAGGCCAGGCAGCTTTCCCGATGGAACCTTGCCCGCATGTTCTTTGCGGAAAACGAAGGCACCTTGCTGGCCGCGTTGGCCGACAGCCACAAGCTGCGTTTCTATTACCTTAGCGATATGAAAGAGAGTCGGCTCACGGATGTGCCAGGCATTCTCGAAGAACTGAAGGCGGCCGAGCCTAAGGGTGACAGCACGCGTCTAGGCTCTGCAATTCGCGGCGCGCTGGATGAGCTTCGCGGTACGACACCCGTGGCTATCGTGCTGGTGACCGATGGTATCAACACCGAAGGTCCCGGGCTGCTCGATGCAGCCACATACGCTCGTCGCAAGGGTGTGCCACTGCTACTGATCGGCGTGGGGAGCGATCGTCCGGTCCGCGATCTGAAGCTCAGCGACCTGGAAGTGGAGGACGTCGTTTTCGTCAACGACTTGGTTCACTTCCGCTTTAAGTTGACCGCCCAAGGTTTCGCAGGGAAGGCCGAAAAAGCCGAAAAAAAGGTCTCCATCGTACTCCGCCGCGAAAGACATCCGGGCGGCAACTCCGACGACCAGGGAGAAATAGTCGGCCAGCTCGAGGTGACTGTCGTCGCTGATGGCCGGTCTCAGGAAGTCGTGCTGCCGCATCGGCCCACGCAAACGGGCCAATTCCGTTACACCATCAACGTTCTGCCGCCGTCAGGCGAACTGCCCACGCGCTATCCGCCGCTCGTGCGTTCGATCCGCGTGCGCGACGAGAAAATCCGCGTGCTGCTGGTTGAAGGCTCACCGCGTTTCGAGTATCGCTTCCTGCGCAATCTGTTGAGCCGCGACAAGACGATCGAACTGCACACGCTGTTGCAGGATGCCGACATGGACTTCAGCAACCCAGACAAAGACGTCAGCGACCAGGAAAAGTGCATGACGCTCAAAATATTTCCCGTACGACGCGAAGATCTTAGAGCCTACGATGTGGTGATTTTCGGCGACGTCAATCCTTCGCTGCTAAGCCCCGCGGCACTTCAGAACCTAGCCGAGTTCGTCGATCATCCCGACAAGGGCGGCACCCTGCTGCTGGTGGCCGGTCCAAACTTCATGCCGCAAGCCTACCGCGACACGCCACTAGCTCGGCTGATGCCGTTTGACCCGGCCAGGGCGCGTAATCCGGAGCCGAACAAGCCGCTTACGGATGGATTCGTCGCTCGGCCAACCGAGATGGGGCTGGCCAGCCCCGCGATGCAATTGGGCGACTCGCCGGAGCAGTCCCAGGCCATCTGGCAGAAGCTGCCGCCTTTGTATTGGATGACCGAGTTGTCTGACTTGAAGCCGTCGGCTCGAGTGTTGGCCGAGCATCCTACGCGGATTGGTCCCGACGGCAAGCGGCTGCCGCTGATTATCATGCAGTACGTCGGTGGCGGCGGCAAGGTACTCTTTCACGCCACGGATGAAACCTATCGCTGGCGTCGCCGGGTGGGCGATCTGTACTTCGCCCGCTATTGGGTGCAGACGCTCCGCTTCCTCAGCCGATCCAAGCTGGCCGAAGACGATCGCTCGGCTCGCTTGAGCACCGACCGCCGCGACTATCCATTGGGCGACCCGGTTCGGGTGCATGTCCGTTTTAGTGACGATCGTGTGGCACCGCTGGACGATAACGGCGTGACCGTTGAGTTGGAACAGATTGGCCGCCAGACGCAGAAAGTGCAACTGCACCGCACGGATACGGAACGTGGACACTTCGAGGCTGTCTTGAACAATCTTCCGACGGGCGGTTATCATGCCAAGATGATCTCGCCGCCGTTGCCGGGGCAGGTTTCGGCGGCCGATTTCTTCGTTGCTCCGCCGCAAACCGAGTTGGCTCGTGTGCAGATGGACGCGACTGAGATGCGTCAGGCCGCCGAAGTGACCAAGGGGCATTATTATACTTACAAGGAAGCCCCCCGTATGGTTGATGATTTACCCGATGGCCGGCAGGTGCCAATCGAGAGCCTCCCCCCCATGCCGCTCTGGAACCGCTGGCCGGTGCTGGCGTTGTTTCTGGGATTGTTGATCGGAGAATGGCTGCTGCGAAAAAGGAAAGGGATGGTGTAGAAGTGGAC
>JANXQG010000551.1 GCA_025356915.1 Planctomycetota bacterium
TGCTGACCAAGACGATCTCGGTGCCAGGCTCGATCTGGCTGACGGCTTTATGCAGCAACTCCGGCACTTGGTCGCATGATTGGGCATCGACCAAGGCCAGCCGCTCCATCAGGTCTTGAAGCAAGGCGGTGGAGCCGTGGCCGCCGGTGACCCGCAGCTCGGGATCGGCGGCCACCAGAAACACGTCGCTGCTTCCCTTGCGGCATAGTTCCGCAGCCAACGTGGCGGCAAAACTCACGGCCAACTCCACGTTCTCCGCGTGGGTCGCGTCCGGAACCTTCGGCTGCCAGAGATCCAGCACGATCGCGGCGTCGCGGCTATGCGGCTGCTCAAACTGACGGACCATGACCCCGCCGGCCCGGGCGGAAGTCCGCCAATGGATCCAGCGGCGACTGTCGCCTCGCTGCCAGGGCCGAAGCCCGTAGAAATCGCCCTCAATGCCGGGTCGGTGTTCGCGCCGCTCGTTGCCAGCAAACGACTCGTGACGCAGCGCATTCCAACTCTGGGTCAGTCGCCCCAGCCGCGGCAATACCGTCAATAGGGCCGACGTGCCGCAATTCATCGTGTAGCGGAACAGCCCAAAGGGAAAACGCGTCGATAGCCGCATCGGACCGAGGCGGTAACGGCCGCGTTGCGTCAGCCGCCCGCGATAATCGCCTTTGCCAGTCTGCCGGGCAGGGACATACGGAAAGAGCACGCTGGCCTCGCTGACCAACCCATTGCGTTTGGCTTCCCGCCCACCCGTTAGGAGACGAATGGGTTCTTCGAGAACCAGAATCCAGCTCCCCACTCTCCGCCGAGTATTCGATATCGCCAGTTGGACGATGAGCAAATCGCCCGCACAGATAGCTCGCGGCAGACGTCTCTGTACCACGAGGCCGCGAAGCGTGAATAGGGCCAAATGGCGGCTCAGCAACAGCGGGCCGGCAAGCATGCCGCTGAGAATCAGCAGCAGATTCACATCGTTGACCAAGGCACCGCCGAAGATCAATGCAAAGATGATGAGGTATTGCCACCCTTCGCGCGTGATCGCAGTCCAACGACGCGTTTTCATCATAGCACAAGCCCCACAAGCCCCTTAGGATAATTGGCTTCCCACGCTAGGTGGCGTGACATTAAAGTATCTTTTATGCCTCCATCTGGCGCTCGTAGGCTTTTCGGATTGCCCCGGCTAGCTCATTGGACTTGGCCTCGAACTGGGCGAATTTACGGATATTGTCGTCTTTGAGATGAAGTTGCCCCTCGCCTGTGTTTCCTCGGTGCTGTCCTGCGGAGTAGTATTGGTTCGATGCCACCTCCTTGGATGCCAGCACCCAATTCTGAAGGTCCGGAACAAGTTCTTTAAGGTGGTCCTGTGCCCACGCATCGCCAAAACCCCGTGGGGCACTGATCTCGAATATGTACATGAACCTATTGCGAGCCATATAGCCGTCGCGCAGTTCGATATACTCGTCATGCGTCAGCTTGTCGGCCGCAAGGAGTGTGGCGATCATGTATTCGTAATCGTTGAACGGATACACCGAGACGAGCGTTTCCAAATTGGCACGAAAGGCGTCAACATTCGGTAATGTGGCAATAAGGCGGTCGAGTTCATTCTGTAGTGTTTCCACGGAGTCTCCTCAGAATAGTGACGGTTGAGCAACGCGTGGTTGTGCGGCGACTTTTTCCACCTCTTCGGTGCCCGATTTTTGGAGACAGGTGTATTCGTTCTCGAAAGAATGGCCATTTTGCCATCCCAATTGTCCTGTACTCCTGAAATGTTCAAGGCGGCGAATTGTGATTTCACAGAACAGGGGATCAATGTCCATCGTGACGCATCTGCGGTGGTTGATCTCCGCGCTCAGGAGGGTCGTCCCCGAGTGCGAAAAGAAATCCACAACGAGACCCTTGGGGTCGGAACTGGCTCGAATAATTCGCTCAATGCACTTGAGGGGTTTCTGGGCATAGCAACCGGAAACATTTTCTTCCATGCGGTAGAAGACTTGTTGAATATCCACCCAGACATTTCCGGCTCTGATGTTCTCGGATCGGCTTCTCTGAAGGTTCTCCGTCTCCTGGCCATTGACCTCTTTGTAGTAACCACGGAGGATCTTGGGGATGTCCGTGTATTCGGCATCCACGTTGAAAACTGGATTGCCTTTGACGTAGTAGAGGAGCTCCTGTCGGACGGCCATCCAATTCTTCTGTGTCCCATATCCTCTTTGGTTTCGCATCGTAATGAAACTGCGAGTACGAAATGGCAGTTGTCGCATCATGATCATGAAGTCGGGAAGTGGTTGGAACCCATCATTCTGGTCTGCCCCAAGCCAGATATAGAGGGACGCGTTGGATGAGAGATGTCGCTCTGTGGTTTGCACCCAGTTTTTGCACCACTCCATGAATTGAAGCAGGGGGCGTTCATCAAAAGCCACAAGATTGTACGGCGGATCATGGATTGCCAGTTGCGCTTTTTTGCCGTCCATGAGATAATCGACCTGATCCGCCGAAGCGGCATCAAGGCAACCAACTCTGTGTCCATTCTGTGTATCTTCCCATATTTCCCCCGCCTTCAGGCGGCAGAAGGGAAGCAACGCATTTCGGATATCGAGAGACGTATCGAGCCTCGGCAACGGATTGTTCTTCATGTCTGCGAGAGTACCATTTCTGTTCCTGTTATCAATGTTGGCGAACTATTATGCCGGCACCGGCACTTCCTCCACCAGTCGCTCGATGAGTGACTCCACCGCCTGACGTTGGCCGCCGTGAAGGTAACCTTTGGGGATCACACGATGGGCAAGCGCCGGCACGGCCAGATTCTTGATGTCGTCGGGCACGACGTAGTTGCGCCCCGCGATCAAGGCCGCCGATTGGGCCCCGCGGTACAGGGCCAGAGCACCCCGAGTGCTTGCCCCCACATGTAGTTCCTCGCACTTCCGCGTGGTCAAGACGATATCCAATAAGTAGCTGTTCAACGCCGCATCGACCTCGACGCGGCGAACCGCCTCCTGAAGTTCAACCACTTGCCGGCCATCGAGGGCTGCTTGCAGAAAATCGACCGGTTCCCCTTCCCGATGGCTCGTCAAAACCTGCAATTCAACTTCTCGCGACGGATAGCCCATGGGAATCCGCAAAAGGAAGCGGTCGAGCTGACTTTCCGGCAGAGGGTAAGTGCCTTCAAACTCGACGGGATTCTGCGTGGCGATGACCATGAACGGCCGGGGGAGTGGGTGGGTTTGCCCGTCAATCGACACCTGCCGCTCGCTCATCGCCTCCAGCAATGCGCTTTGTGTCCGCGGCGTCGCACGGTTGATTTCGTCAGCCAGGATGATGTTGGCGAAAATCGGCCCTGGACTGAAGGCAAACTGCCGCGACTCGGTACTATAAATACTACTGCCCGTGATATCGCCCGGCAGCAAGTCAGGTGTGAACTGAATGCGGCGGAATTCGCTCGCTAGGCTGCGGGCGACGGCCTTCCCCACCAGGGTCTTTCCCACGCCGGGAACATCCTCCAGGAGGATATGTTCGCCCGCCAAGAGAGCTACTGCCGTCAGCCTGACGACCTCGTCTTGGCCCAAAACCACACGGCTGATGTTCTCTCGCAGTTTGGCAATCAGCGGTTGGGTTGAATTCATCGATAATGGTTAACGGTTGGAGACTTGGCGCTATGCGCCAGTTCAAATTGCATTTGCTTGTCAGTTTGCTGTATTCACGTTCCTATCTGCGTCAATGTACCAGGGCTCACTGCGGGTAGCTCCAGGGTAAAACATGCTCCCTGACCGGGAATGCTTTCGACGGCGATTTTGCCGCCGTGTTCCGTCAGTATCTTCTGGCTCACGGGCAGACCGAGGCCCGTACCGCGGCTCTTCTTCGTCGAGACAAAGGGGCTGAACAACTTGCTCATCTGGTCGGAGGCAATGCCGGGACCGGTGTCCGAGATCTCGATGACGAGGGCCATGCCGCCCGTCTCGCGCCGCTCGCGCGCGACGCGCACGCGCA
>JANXQG010000590.1 GCA_025356915.1 Planctomycetota bacterium
CTAGCGCACCGCGCAAAACCACCGTATTTACGGCACTTTCTGCGGTTCGCCGAATCCCGGGCTACGATAGGGCTACAACCGGGGCCGAAAGCGGCCGTTGGCGCCGCGCTGGAGAAGCTGCTGGACGGGCCATGTGCAGAGCTCTGCACAATCACCGCTCGTGTCCACCATTGGTGCATGCCAAGAACGCCAACCGGCCGCCCCGAGGTGGAAGCGTCCGGCGTCAATTTGCGTTTCGCGTTTTGTGACGTAGGGTCCGGCGGTGGTTATTGAACGCGCGTAGGCCGCCGGCGGCCTCCTGTCCCCGGCGGCCTGCGTCGTTTCTTGGCCCACCAGCCGGCACTCGGGCAGCCGATCGTCGTGACCCTCGATCAGAGCCGGGTCGATCAGTCCGGAATCGCTTCAGTCGCCATTGGCCTCGAAGAACCCCTCGGGCAGAGGATCGTCGGCCGGCTTCGGCGCGGCGTCGCGGCGTCTGCCAGGCGCCCCCACTGCGAGCCAGTAGTACGGCGAGTGCCGCGGCCGCGGTCGTCTTGGCGGTTCTGCTTTTCTAGACTAGTGCCTCATCCACTCTTAATCTTGGGGTACAGTTGCTTCAATTTCGTGCGGGCGTCGTCGATTGTGAATTGCCAGTCGACGCCGCGTTGCTTGGCGTTGGTCTTGTCGGCCCAGATCCCAATCTCGGATTGGAGCAAGGGCAGTTCGCCGATGCGGCGGTCGCTCAGACATTGGCTGGTCAGACAACTTAACTCGCATTCAGCGACGTTTAGCCAACTACCGTGCTTCGGCGTGTAACAGAACTCGATCCGCTTGACATACGCCCGCGCGCGGTCGGGTGGGAATGCTTCGTAGAACGCCCCTTTGGTATGCGTGTTGAGGTTGTCGCACACCAGTGTCACCTTCGCGCAAGCAGCATAGCGCGTATCCAACAACTGGGCGACTTCGATCGCCCAATCGACTTTGGTACGACGCTCGCGGGCAGTCGCCTGTCGAAAGCCTGACAGCGGTTCGGCGAACATGAAAATGCTCGCCGTGCCATTGCGTTCATACTCGTAATCGACACGCTTGCCATGCTGCTTCGTGGCCGCGATCGGCACCTGCGTTTCCTTCAGCAACTGCACCGGTTGCTCGTCCATGCACAGCACGGGTTGTAGCGGATCGTAGGCTTTTCCCAGCCGACCACCCAGGACCATCAGCATCCGCCTTGAGCAGAATCTGCGCTCGCTTGACCTTTTCCGACGTTCCCTTGAGCCGCTTGACGATTTCTTGACACACGCCACGTTCCTCATCCGATAGTCGGACGGTATACCTCTTGTTCATGGGACACCTCCTTGTACAGGGAAGTGTCCGTGAAATCGCTTCGCTTTCCAACCCCAGATTTTAGCGTGGTGGGGGCACTAGGTTGGCGAGGGGGTATCGGCTAGGCTGGTGGCATCCACCCCTTTCAAGCTGTCATTGAATGCGTTTTGTGTTGGTTTCGTTTCGCGAGGATACGGGCGGTGGAGATATGGTGATCTCGTGCGCCGCTGATGCGTTTCGGGCGAGGCTTCTTCGGTCCGCGGACGTTCTTGCGGAAACGATCGGGACGAATCTTCGCCGCCAACTGCTTCAGGAGTTCCGCCAACCGGGCGGTCGTCAACGCGCCGAATTCACGTTTCCAGACGCGCGACGAGACCGCGATCATCATGCCGTGGTAGGCCGCGGCGATTTCGCCCGCCAGGTAGTAGCCCGAGACCTGCTCGCGTCGCAGTCCGCCGGGAACGGTCGCCATCGCCGACTTCACGACGCTGATCACGTTGTACGCCAGCAGCGCGACGCAGAAGCTCAACAGCGCCGCTTTCGGGTAGGCCAGCGAGTGGATCTCGTTGTGCAACGCCTGGCCCAACTCCTGGAAGGCGTTCTCCACCGACCAGCGACGCAGGTAGAGTTCCGCCACCACGTGCGCGTTGGCGTCGCGGGCGGGAAGATTCGTGGGGATATGGATTTCCGTTTCGCCGTTGCGCGTGGGCTTGTCGAGCGCCACGGTGACGCGGCGCACCACGAGCGTTTCGCCGTCCCGGTTCGAAAGCCGCATCTTCTGCTCGTAGAGCATGCCCGTCGGGCAGCGGCCGACCTTTCGACGCTGGCCCACCAGTTCGTAGCTCAACGTCGAAGCGTGCTGACGGATGACGAAGAACCCCTTGCGACGGTCGATGCCAAAGAGAAAATCGGTGGTGCAGAAGTTGCGATCGGCGATCCACACGTCGTTGGGCTCGACGGTCTCGAGCACCTGCGGCAGCAGGCTGCGCTCCTGCGCATGTCCGTCCTCGCACGGAAAGACGTCCACGATCAACATCCACTGCGGGTCCAAGACCGCCAAGCAATGGCCGGGCAACGGGCCCTGCCGCGTCTTTCGCAACTCGGCGATGCGATGCTCGGTGGCCGGCAGGTGGTTGCCGTCGATGATTCGAAGGCGATAACGCGACGGCAGGCACGAGCGACGGCGACCCAGACGCCGCACCACGTCGCCCATCCGCACGGCCGTCCGGCGGACCATCTCTCGGGAGACCTGCGTTTCCACCTTCTGCAACTTCTGATAGACCGCCGCGACGGAGACCGAAAGCCGCTCCCGCTCGGCCAAATAGGCGTCGTTCACCGACTTGCGCGTCCCCTCCACCACCAAACCCAGCAAGTCCACCACCGACGAGAACAACAACTCGCGGCAGTGTTGACGCTTGGCATGGGACTCGAACACTCCGTCGAGCACCTCGGGCGTGAGCGTGTTCTCCATCGTCGCGCGCACCATCACGCTCGCCGGACTCCGCTCCGCAAAACGATCAAGCACTTCGTTAGCAAACATTGCATTGCCTCCTTGATGTACTTGGCTCATCTCGGGTTACACAATACAATTATTCGCAAAATGTTTCGTTCGGCCATAAAGCTACCGCTGCCACCAATGACAGCTTGAAAGGGGTGGGTGAGTCGCAGCCCACGTATCGACAATACGGCAAGAGCGCCCTTGTCCTTCCATCGCGAACCCGATTTGCATAACCGGTGCTTGATCAATGTCTTGCACGCCGCTTCCGTCACTCCACTACCGATCGGCCAATTTCGCTCCACCGAATAGGAGTATTTCATCCGTCCCTTTTGGTTTTGAAAGTAGGTGACCGCCGACTGAAACTTCCCCTGATCCTCCGCGTTTTTCAGCGGCGTCATCGAGCCGAATTCCTCCAACACCGAAGGCAAACGACACGCCGCTCCCTGCTTGTGCTTCAATCGATGAAGCGGGTCTTCCAACCACGCTTCTCTTTCCACTTCCTTTTTCGCTCCCTTGAACATCACCACCGCCGCCTTGCCCACGTACTCGCTGGCATGATAAAAGTCCAACGTCTGTTGGTCCGTCAAGGGTTTCAGGTAGCTCCAGTTGTCCGCCGCGCCGTCACCGAGACCGATATACGGCACGTTGGGATACGCCTCCTTCACCCGATCCACTTCGCGATGGAATTTCCCATGGAACTTTTCTTTCCCATACTCCGGAGTCGCGCCCGCGTAAATGGAATGCAGACGTTCCCCTTGGGCATCGTAAAACGCGATCGTTCCGGCCATCGCCACCCGCCAACCGTCCTCGTGCAAAAGCATGCACGTTCCATCGACGCCGATCGCAATGGAAGCGCACGGACGCTCAAACTTTGGCAACGCATAATTCCAGGTCTCTTCTTTCGCAACGGCATAGGCGCCGACGGTATCGCCGAGCGACTTAACGTATCGATTGGAAATCTTTCGATGATGGCATTCCAGCAAATCGTCGACGACGGCATCGGCTCCGGCTTCCGCGTATTTATAGGAGACCAGCTTGGCGAATTTCGGCGTGGCGTTGAGAATCATTCGGGCGTTCTCTTCGAGCGGACAAAACGTTGTGCCCCCTTCGGACGTTTGATAGACATGCCGCGGCACGGCGACGCTGCCGTAAGGCGTTTCGTAAGTTTGGACGAACTGCCCCTTGCTGGTCATGCGGACGGAACCGTGCTGAATGGGACTCCCATCGGTATCGAACCGCTTGAGCTTTTCTTCGGTGGCAAGCAGGCCGCCTTCGTTGAGAGCATCCTGGATCGCTTCTTCGGCCTGAAGCATGGAGCCGGTCAGCGGCAAGATGACCTCGATGGTGATCGAATCTTCGCTTTGACGAGTGATTTGGGCGGTCATGACATTTCCTCCGTGAAAATTCCCGCGACCGGAACTTAAGAGTGACACCGTGCCGATATTCGGTAAGACTTCGGCTAACAGGACGACAGTATGTTCGATTTATCTAGTTTTGCATACATCAGTTAGTACGAGCACCCCAATCGGGAAAGCGTTTTCTTCCAGGACGAGATCGGCAGGCGCATGGCGAAACCCCCGTGGTGGAACCGGCGTGAAGCGCGCAGAACAA
>JANXQG010000620.1 GCA_025356915.1 Planctomycetota bacterium
AGTTTGCGTAACATTGACTTTCGGCCGGGTTTCTGTGGTTTCACGGGGCGGCCTACCAGGGTTTCCAATCGATCACTCGCCAAGATGTCAAAACTGCTGTTGGTCAGGCTTTCCAGCCTGACAGTGAATTGGGCAACGTCAGGCTGGAAAGCCTGACCTACTCGATATTCTGGCGGGTGGTTGTTTCCAATCGATTGAGGAACGTCTCGTCGCCAAGTGATCGCGAAGTTTTCTGAGTTCCTCCTCACGCAAGGCACTGTTCAAAATTGGGCATCAGGCAGTAGCTCCGGATTTCCAATCCTTCCTCGCGGCACCATTCGGCCATGAGTTCGAGGTAAGCCGCGTAATCTCGATTACAAACTCCCAAAAGTCTCGGCCGCGGCTGCAATCGTGGATTCAATCTGCTCGTCGCTGTGCGCCGTCGAGACAAACAACGCCTCGAACTGACTGCAAGGGAGGTAAACGCCCCGATCGAGCATGCCCCAGAAATACTTGGCGTACCGCGGAGTGTCGCTACGGGCCGCCGTAACCCAATCGGTCACAGGTTCCGGATTGAAGAACAGCGTCATCATCGAGCCGACTCGGGCCAGCGTGTGAGGAATTTCGGCTGCCTGAGCTGCCTCGACAAGACCCTCCGCCAGCCGACTTGAGGAACGCTCTAGTTGAGAATAGGCATCGCTATCGCGGAGCACTTTCAAGGTGGCGATGCCCGCGGAGGTGGCCAGTGGGTTGCCGCTGAGCGTGCCCGCTTGAAAGACTTTCCCAGCAGGGAGGATATAATCCATAATTTTCGCCGCCCCCCCGTAAGCTCCCACAGGGAGCCCGCCGCCAATGACCTTCCCTAGAGTCGTCAAGTCTGGCTTCATTCCCCAAAGCGACTGGGCACCGCGATAGGCCACTCGGAATCCCGTCATGACTTCATCACAGATCAATAAGGCCCCGTAACGAGCGGTCAGATCGCGCAGCGCAAAGCGAAATGCTTCCGACGGCACGACGCAGCCCATGTTCCCCACCACAGGCTCAAAGATCACCCCAGCAACGCAGTCTCCCACGCGGGCAAAGGCATCCTCCAAGGCCGTCGGATCATTGTAGGGAAGAACCAGCGTGTCGCGTGCAGTACCTTCCGTCACCCCAGGCGAGTTGGGTACACCCAAGGTCGCGGCCGAACTGCCGGCAGCTACCAGCAGGCTATCGACGTGGCCGTGGTAGTTTCCGGCAAACTTGATCACGATCGGGCGGCCCGTATAACCGCGAGCCAGGCGGATAGCACTCATGGTGGCCTCGGTACCCGAGTTGACCAACCGGACCTTTTCAACCGAAGGCACGGCCTCAATGATCAATTCGGCCAATTCGGTTTCCTGCATGGTAGGTGCCCCGTAGCTCGTCCCGCGACGGATGGCTGCCTCCAGGGCGGCGACCACCGCCGGATGCCCATGGCCGAGGATCATCGGACCCCAGGAACCGATGTAGTCGAGGTAACGGTTGCCGTCGATGTCGACGAGCCAAGGGCCTTCAGCCTGTTGGATGAAAATAGGCTCTCCACCCACGCCGCCAAACGCTCGTGCGGGGCTGTTGACTCCACCCGGCATGACCCGCTGTGCTCGAGAAAAGGCTAACTTGCTTGCATTGCGTGACATGATCGAACTCCTTCGCGGACTTGGTTTCGCCTCGGGTTGCACCATTCTGACAACGACCCGCCAGAATATCAAGAAGGGATGCAAGCGGAAAGCAGATAATTCAGAGGCAAAATGCCTACGCTACTGTAGCGCGGCGAGTAACTCGGCGACGTAGTCACCAATCTCTTGCAGCACGGTTTCCCGTGGTCGGGTCGAGGCATCGGCCACGCGGCGCACGATCGCCGAACCGACGATCAGTCCGTCGGCCACGGGCGCGAGCATCCGCACGTGTTCGGGCCGGCTGATACCAAAACCGATGCAGATCGGCAGCGGCGTCTGACTGCGGAGCCAGGCTACGTTATCCAATATCTCCGGCGGTAATTCGGTCCGCTCGCCGGTGATGCCGGTTACCGAAACATAATAAATGAAGCCGCTGGTGCGCTCAGCAATCCGCAACGCGCGATCGCGGGGCGTCGTCGGCGTGATCAACTGGATGAGCGAAAAGTCTTGGCGGCGGCAAACCTCGGCCAGCGCGGCCGATTCCTCGGCAGGCAAGTCGGGCACGATCGTCCCGGCCACCCCTGCCTTGCGAGCGGCAGTCACGTAGGCATCCAAGCCCTGGCGGTAAATGATCGAGTAGCTGACCATCGACACCACCGGGGCCTTCAGCTCGGGCGTGACACAGCCAAGCATGTCGAAGATCTCGGCGAGCTTGATTTCATGCTGTAGCGCCCGAGTGTAGGAACCTTGAATCACCGGTCCGTCGGCAATCGGATCGCTGTACGGAATACCCAATTCACAGAGGCTGCTGCCGCGAGCGATGAGGCAGCGGAGCAAGTCGGCGGTGAATTGTAGGTCGGGATCGCCAGCCGTGACGAACGGCATCAGGGCCTTGCGATTGGCGAGGCGAAGATCGTGGAAGAGCGTGTCGAGTGTGGACATGGGGAAGGGGGGAGGAGAAAGGGGGAAAGGGAGAATGACGAATGACGAATTTCAAATCTCAGATCTCAGATCCTCCCCATTCTCCCTTCTTCCATCCCTAATTACAACTCCCCACTCCAACACCCCGCTCCCCGCCTACCGCCGCCCCTCTTCTCCAATCCCTAATCCCCAATCTCCAATCCTTTCCTCCCTCCGCTACAGCCCTTTGAGTACGGTTTGCAGGAATTGGTAGGCTTTTTGCGCGGCAATGGGGGCCTCGTGGCTGTGGCGGCTGAGTTCCACGTGTACGCCGCCGGCAAAACCAATCTGCGAGAGGCTGCGGAAGACGGTCGAGAAATCGATCTGGCCTTTACCGAACATCAGGTGCTCGTGGACGCCGGCCCGCATGTCCTCAATATGCACGTTGACCAGTCGCGAGGCCCAACGGCAGAGGATCTCGTCGATCGGACCCTCGCCCTGGCAATGTAGGTGGCCGATGTCCAGGGTCAGGCAAAGATCGTCCATGCCCGGTTGGGACAGGAGTTCTTCCCACGCGGTCATCGTATCGATGAGCATCCCCGGTTCTGGCTCGAAAGCGATGGAGACATGCTGCCGTGCGGCATATTCGCTGACTCGCTGTAGGCCATCGACGAGCCATGCTATTGCCTCCGATCGCGCAACGCCCAAGGGAAGCCGTCCCGACCAGAGCGAGACGCAGTCGCTGCCCAACTCGGCGGCAGAATCGACGGCGTACTTATAGAAGTCGAGCCTTCGCTGCCTTCCGGCCGGGTCGCGGCTGATGAAAGTCGGTTCGTGCTTTTCACGGGGATTCAGAAGGAACCGTGCCCCAGTCTCGATCACGGTCCGCATCTTCCGCTGCTGGAGTACCCGTCGCAACCGTTGCGTCCGTTGGCGGCTGTAACGGGCATGCGGCGACAGGGCCGTGTGATCGATGGTGATGGCGACGCTCGCATAGCCGATGTCGGCCAGCAATTCGACCGCATCGAACAGGTCGTGGTGTGCCATGCCGTTGGTGTTGTAGCCGAGAAGCATTGGAGGGAGGTTGTCAGTTGTCAGTGGACAGTGGGGGGGAGTTCAGAATTGAACCTTGAACCTTGAACCTTGAACCTTGAACCTTTCACACCTTTCAAGCTCTCTCACCCTCGATCCACCCATCGCCCGACAATCGTCGTGGGTATCACGAGTACTGCGACGAAAAGCGCGTAGAACGGTCCGACCCCGGCGTAGCAGGCGGCGGCGTCGAGGAAAATCAGGGCCGTGATCGAACGGCGGACTGCGGCACGCACCGGTCCAGGTGACGGCTGGGCTATCGCCGAACCACAACGCACTAAGACGAATCCGGCCAACAGGGCAATAATCGTATGCCATCTCCACAGCTCGGTTTGCGGCTGATGAAGCATCCATAGTTGATCGGTCAGCCTGGGCAGCGAGCCGACCAGCCCCACGCCGGCTAGCATCACCAGCGTGGCCGTGAGGAGCTGCCAGCGGTCACTGCGGCGGGCGTCGTTGCGAGCAAACCAGGTCACACCGGCGATATAGACGCCAATGCCCGCGGCGACCGCCCAATGCTCGATCCGCAATGGCTCGCGCAGCACGCTCATGCCCAACAGCACATTGAACATGCGGCAACCGCCCATGGCCACGGGGCCTAAAAACGTCCGCTTAAGTCCGGCATTGTAGAACACGATGAACACAGCCAGCACCGCGGCGACGATCGCTGGCAGCCAGGCGATGACGGTTCCAAAATTCATTTAACGGTCCGCCCCAGCGGACGGTCCGTCCGCCCCAGCGGACACTTGGCCCCTGGCGGCTCTCAAAAGCGCCCC
>JANXQG010000685.1 GCA_025356915.1 Planctomycetota bacterium
CCCGAATTCCCCCTCGTCGGTTGTATGGTCTTTTTGAGTACTCGAAGCACGTTGACCGCGCGCCGCTCTTCATCCACATCATAATACGCGCGAAAATCACCGATACGGAGGCGGAAATGGCTCCAAAACGGCTGGGTGATGGCTTTGATCCGGCTCTTGCTTACCTGCCCTGGTTGATGCGCCAAGTTCAGAGAGTGCTCGGGGAGCCGAAAGAACGGCTCTCAGCCCCGGCGCAGGTACTTCTCCCACGCGGACGAAATCCCGGATATTGAGCCCTACGGCAATCGGGACGAAGATTTTGGCGGTGGTTGATCGGCCGGCTCGTAAGCCGGCGGAGATGATGCTGAAGTTCCGTCGCCGCGCGGCGAACGCCAGCTCGATCCGTCGATCGGCGAGAATCGCTCAGCTTGATTCGTTGCTTTCATCTTAGTGCCAACCACGGATTCTCGCTGCTGTTCCAATGCTAACCTTGCTTTCTCGGCAGCAATTCTCGCCGCAAGTTGCCTCCCCTCCGTGGATGATTTTGGATCGGTCGTGGAACTCGCAATAGCGATCGGACATGAACTCTCCTGGAATGAGCATACGCCGAGGGACACCAGTTTCTCCGGTGGCAGGACACCTCGCCTAATTGCATCGCTTACCAGTTCGTAACATGGACGACTCTCTGTCACGCCTTTTTCTGGGATGCCTTTTTCAAAGGTGGTTTGCGGTGCAAAAGCGGTCACAGCGAATTGCAGCGGTGCGGAGATGGCCACCAGGCGGTGGTCGGTTGTCTTCTGCTTGTCTTTGTAATACCATTCGCTACCGATCCGGCCGCCGTATCCCGCAACGTCGCCGTCCACTTCGAAGTGCTGAAACCGGGTAGCAGTAATCGCGATATCAACGTAGGCGATGACCACGCTGTATCGGTTCTGCTGCTCGGGGGGGAGCTTCTGAACGATTTCCTGCAAGAGTCTCGCCCGATCAATTTGTTTAGGCCCAACCGAGGTCACCGAGACACGCGTCACCGTGACTTCGGCGACGGTGCGGTCCACGCCTTGCAGTTTCAGGGCGCTAAGCCACTCGGTTCTCGCAGTGGCGGCGCTATCGACAAAGCCTTCAAAGACCGTATCGGTAAGAAGTTTTATGTTGGGCTTGGCATCCGGCAGAAGATAATTGTTCCACTTCAGAACCTGGCCCGTTGCCCCATCTCGTAGCGATCCAATCAACCATGCAGGTTCAAGGAGCGCTTCATTACCCGACAGCATTACCTCCCCGTAAGCCGGATTGGCCAGGGCCGGCAAGCCGTCTCTAGCAATCGAGATCTTGGGCAACCCTTTTGCTTTTCCAAACGCCGGAAGAAGCTGGGCCATTAGCGGAGATGGCACTCCCAAGACAATCGCCAACAACAAAGCGGAACAACCGACCTTCAACTGACCCATCGCAGTAAATCCTTCGCCAGTTAGAGTTTCCCTCGAAATAGAATGGAGTGCATGGATTCACGTGGAACCGGCTGCCATATGCCAAGGTAGAGAGATCGCGGACAATACGAAAATACGATCCGGAGTGCAAGTGGGATTTTCGGCGAATTCAAAGGATGTGGGTCACTCGGAAGACCCGGTCAAGAGGTACTTGCAGCCTAAGTGGCCTGCAAGTACCATGTAAGGCGAGCACGATTTAGCTAGGTCGAGGGGATGGTGGCCGCAAGGTCGTGCAAGTTCGATTCCTGTTTCCCGCACCGATTGGTATCGTAACGGCCGTGAGCTATTGGAAAGATAAAATTATTCTCGTGACTGGCGGCTCCAGTGGCCTGGGGCGTATGATCGCGGACGGGTTCGGCGGAGCCGGCGCCAAGATCGTCATTGCCGGTCTGGAAGGCGATGCCGTGCAAAAAGCGGCTGCCGAAATGCAAACGGCTGGTTACAACGCCCTGGGCATTCAGGCCGACATTACGGAGCAGGCTGACGTGGACCGGCTCTTTGCAGAGGTGATTCTTCACTACGGCAAGCTCGACGTATTGGTGAACAATGCCGGCCGGTCGATGCGTGGCGAGGTACTCGATACCACGCCGGAGCAGTTCCGCGAGTTGATGGAACTGAATCTCATTGCCCTGGTGCGCTGCACTCGGGCGGCCGCGCCGCACTTGTTGAAAACTCGCGGGCACATCGTCAATATCGGCTCGCTGGCGGCAAAGTCGGCCTCGCGCTGGGTCGGAGCCTATCCAGCCACAAAGCACGCCGTGGCAGCCTACTCGCAACAACTGCGATTGGAACTTGGACCGCGGGGATTGCACGTGCTGCTGGTCTGTCCCGGACCAGTTGAGCGCAAGGATCCGCGGCTTTATCCACTCGAAGGATTGGAAGGTATTCCCGAACGTGCTCGGCATCCCGGTGCGGGCGTGCGGACGAAAGCCATTCCGCCACAGTGGCTTGCCGCGCGGATTTTGCGGGCGTGCGAGCGACGGAAGGCCGAGTTGGTGGTTCCCGGCAAGGCGCGGTTGTTATTTGCGATTCAGCAGCTCTGTCCGAGCCTTGGGGATTGGATCGTGTTGAGGAAAACGTGAATAGCAAACACGAGGACCGCTCGAAGCTACAGCACGCCTTTCGTGCTAGGCACGCCGATGATCCGCAGATCCAACTCCAAGGCGGCACGAAGGGCGCGTGCGGCGGACTTGAAGATGCCTTCTGCAATGTGATGGCTGTTGCGGCCGTAGTGGGCGAGGATGTGTACGTTGCCTAAGACATTGGTGGCGAAGGCGTGCCAGAAGTCGGCGACCAACTCGTTGTCGAACTCGCCGATCTTGTCCGTGGGAAATTTGGCATCGAACACGAAATAAGGACGCCCGCCCAAATCAACCGCGCAGGTGACTAAGGTCTCGTCCATCGGTAGCGTAAAGTGGCCGTAGCGGCGGATGCCGGCCCGATCGCCCAGAGCCTGACGCACGGCCAACCCGAGACAAATGCCGACGTCCTCGACCGTGTGATGCTGATCGATGTGCAAATCGCCTTGGGCTTCGATCGCGAGATCAATGGCCGCATGTTTCGCCAGGAGCGTGAGCATGTGGTCGAAGAAGCCGACGCCAGTGGCAATCCGCGCGCGACCGCTCCCGTCGAGATCGACTTCAAGCCGGATATCAGTTTCCGTCGTTTTCCGCTGGATGGTGGCTGTGCGCGACATAATTGTTTCTCACTATTTGCTAGGAGGGGGGGTTACTAAACAATCTTCCGTAGTTTCGCCACGCACGTTTCAATCTCTTCGTCGGTGCCGACGGTGATTCGCAGGCCGTCGCCCCAACCGGGATATACCATGTATCGGACGAGAATCCGCTGACGTTTCAGTTCTTCGTACATCGACCGGACACCCTGCCGACTGTGCAAGGCCCAAACAAAGTTAGCTTGCGAATTGGGCACGATAAACCCTAAATCCCGCATAGCCGTCATCAACCGATCACGCGAGTGAAGAATCTTTTCACGAGTCTCGGCCAGCCAAGCCTGATCGCCGATGGCCGCAGTGGCAGCGGCGATCGACAGGGCATCGCAGTTGTAGGAATCCTTCACCTTAACGAACTGCTGGATCAAGTGCGGCTGGGCCACCAGGTAGCCGAACCGCAGCCCGGCTAGGGCGTACGACTTGCTCAGCGTCCGCGAGACCATGATCTTCTCGCTCTTCGCTACAAGGTCCACGCAGTTTGTTTCCGCGAAGTCGGCGTAGGCTTCATCAACCAGCAATGGACAGGGGAGCCGATGGGCCAGTTCCAGCACGTTCTCCGGCGGAACGACGGTGCCGGAGGGGCTATTGGGATTAGCCAGAAAGACCAGCCGCAGATCGTCGCTCCCACGGCCAAACGCCTCTGGAAGCGTCCAGTCAGGCTCGAAATGGACTTCTTCGCTCCGCGCGCCTTGCAGATCGGCCAGCGTGCGGTAGAGGATATAGCTGGGATACGGCAACCGCAGCAATTGACCTTCGCCGACCAAAGCTCGGGTGACGATGGTGAGGATATCGTCGCTGCCGTTTCCCGCCAGGATCCAGTCGGGCGGTACGCCGAGCAGTTCGCTCGCGCGGCGGCAAAATGCCCCGGCCATCGGATCGGGATATTTTTGTAGTCCACGCTGCAATGCCTCGTTGACCGCCACGGCCACCGCCGGCGAAGGCGGATAGGGGTTCTCGTTGGTGTTCAATTTAACGAACCCGTCACCCTGAGGCTGTTCGCCGGGCACGTAGCCGGACATGGAGCAGATGTTGGAGCGAAAGTAGGACATGCCGTTGTTAAGTGTGAGTCGGCTTCTTCCCTTGCGATTTGAACCGCAGGATTTCTTCGGTAAAGCTTCTCTTCATTGACTCTATTGCGGTTTTGGGAACTGGTTTTGGAATTGCCGCGCGCGCTTGTCGAGCCGTGGCTTTGGTAAGTCGCTATCGCGCTGGAGGATATTCATTCCGTAACCATCCTCATCCCTCCCCCCTCATCCTTACCTCCACACTCGCCCGATGCCCCGTCAGCCCTTCCTTTGTTGCCAGTACTCGCACGTCCGGGGCCAGTTGCATAAGGCCCTCTTGGGTGAAGTGCAAAATACTTCCGGCGCGAAGGAAGTCGTTGCTCGATAGGCCGCTGGCAAAACGGGCGGTGCCGCTGGTGGGCAGGACGTGCGAGGGGCCGGCGGCATAGTCGCCCAGGGCGACGGGCGTGTAATTACCGAGGAAAATGGCCCCGGCGTGCAGAATCTTTTCGGCCAGTGCAGCAGCGTTTTCCGTGGCAATGTGCAGGTGCTCCGGGGCGATTTCATCGGCCAGCGCACAGGCTTCTTCAACATCGCGGGCGAGGATCACGGCACCGAACTCTTCGAGGCTCTGCCGAGCTAGTTCGCCACGCTCCAGGTGGCCCAACTGCCGATCAAGCTCCTCGACAGCCTTGTCAAGGACATTCTCGTCCCAGCCGATCAGCACGCTGGCTCCAGGGGCGTGTTCGGCTTGGGCGATCAGATCAAGCGCGGTGAAGTCGGCCCGGGTGGAATGGTCGACGATGACAACGACTTCGCTCGGCCCGGCGATGGAGTCGATGTCGACATCGCCGTAGACATGCCTTTTGGCCAGGGCCACGAAGAGATTGCCGGGACCGACGATCTTATCGACCCGCGGGATGCCTTCCACGCCGTAGGCCATGGCCGCCACGGCCTGTGCGCCGCCGACGCGATAGACCTCTTGGATGCCCAACTCGCAGCAGGTCGCCAATAGATCGGGATTGTAGGCTCCAAACTTCGTCGGCGGGGCGACCAACGCGAGTTGCTTCACACCCGCCACCTGGGCCGGCACGGCGGTCATCAGCACGGTCGATGGATACGCGGCCGCGCCGCCCGGTACGCAGAGGCCGACGCGATCCAGTGGGCGATAGCGCTCGACCAGGAAGCCGCCCGGCACCTCAACGCGGATGTCCTTGTGCAGGATCGCTTCCTGGAAATTCCAGATTCGCTGCCGGATGCTGCGGATGGTAGCGAGAAATCCGGCGTCGGCCCGAGCGTGGGCTTCTTCCAGTTCTTGCTGGGAAACACGGATGGTTTTGGCCGTGAGGGTGGCTTGGTCGATGCGGGCCGAATAGTCCAGTAGAGCGGACAGGCCGACGTTTTTCACGTCGCGACAGATCCGTTGAACGACCTCGACGGGCGAAAGCGGTTCGCCAAAAACCTCGATCGTTCGCCGCCGCCCAGCCTCGCTCACGACATTGCCTTCGGGGCTTAATCGCTGGCGCAACTCATTCACGGCGGCGCGGATATCTTCGCGACGGCTATCGATGCGGCGGATGGAAAGCATAAAGAATCAGGAAATCCAAATGACGAAGGACGAAACCCTGTCTCCTAACAAAGACAGTGAAAAGTTCTATTCTGTTCGCTACTGCACCTCGGCTGTTCAGCCGTCCGGGACAGAGCGGCCAGGATTGCTGGCCGTCCCCTCCCCTTCGTCGCGATGGGGTCAATTCCCCGGCTGGCATTCCGGGTCTGACCGGCCATGCGTGCCACATCTACTTCTCGCTTACGTCATAGCAAGTACCTTGGCTGATGCTGCGGACGTAGATCTTTCCATCGGCAAAGGCGGGCGTGGTCCAGCACTTGTCTTGAAATGCCTTGGTTCGGGCAACCTCTTGGTAGGCTGCCGGCGTGGCTTCGATGATCACCAGGTTGCCATCCTCGGCCAAGGCCACGAGCCGGTTGCCGACGAGGATCACATTTCCCTGGCCAAAGTTCGGCTGCGACCACTTGACCTTGCCCGTGGCAAGCTCCACGCACTTCATCGGCCCCTTTTTGAACTTCTTGAAGCCGAACATGCCGTAGAGATATCCGTCCTTGCAGACGGGCGTGCTCCAGTGGTTGACAACAGGCTCATTGCCGGGGCTGAACCAGAGCTTGTTCGCGGTGAAACCGTCGCCCTGCTTCTTGATTCGGCAGGCCGAGCTGCCGACACCGTAACCAGCCGACAAGTAGACGATATCACCAGAGACGACGGGCGAGATTGCCGTGGAGACACTGTAAGAGAAAGGAAATTTCCAGAGGAGATTGCCAGTCTTGGTGTCGACCGAGACCAGGCCGCTTTGCATAAAGAAAATTACCTGCCGCTGCCCGTCGATCGTGGTCACCACGGGCGTGGAGTGGGTGATCCGTTCGTCGCCGGTATTCCAGACGACCGCGCCGGTGTTCTTGTTCAGACCCAGCAACGATTCGCCCGGCCCACCCCCGGCCACGAAGACCAGGTCGCCATCGACAGCTACAGAGGCAGCACTATTCCAGCCGATGTTCCGCCCATGATGCTCTTTCATCAAATCGCGTTTCCAGATTGGCTGGCCAAGGTTGGCGTTGAGACAATGGACAACCAGGTCGGGTGTGAGCAGGTATATTTTGCCGTCGCTCACGGTGGGTGTGGACCGCGGACCGTCGCCACCGCCAGCCGTATCACCGCCGCTGTAGCCTTCACCCCGGGCGATATCGGTAAACCAGAGTTCCTTGCCGGTTGCAGCATCCAGGGCCAGGCAGACTTCCCGCGAATTGCCTTTGATTTCACGCACGACCTGCGTAAAGACATTGCCGTCGCTAACGGCGAAAGAGCTAAAGCCCGTGTTCATCGGCTTTTGCCAAACAACCTTGGGGCTATCTCCGCCCCACTGGATGGCGGCTTTTTCCGACGCGATCCCATCCTGGTTGGGTCCGCGGTACATAGGCCAATCGGCCGCATGGGACAAAGCACTTTGCAGAAAGAAGAAAACGCTCCAAACCATTGCAACGACTCGAACCGTCTTCATGATGGACCTCCTGGATATTCTCTGAAGCAGAATGACACGCAATCGTCCTATTCTCGTTGCCACCCAGTCGCGTGTCAACTGGGGTGAGATCGGAGATGTCGAACTCGGGTAGCAGCAGGTCCGAGACCGGCCACAACGGACCGTCAGGTTTCCAACTGCCGTGCCGTTCCTACTCCCCCAGCGCGTCGACCGGGTTTGCGATCAAGCTCTCGATCAGGATTGCCTTGTGGCCCTTGAAGGCCCCCAACTTGGCGCGGAACTTGGGAACACCCTCGACGGCAACGACCACCGGCTGATGGACGTCCTTCTGCGTCGTGATGATGTCGCCGACGCGGAGACTCATCAGTTCGCCGGTACCGATCTTGGTCCGAGCCAGCCGGACCTGAACGCCGACGGGCGAACTGCAAATGGTTTCGCTGATCTGCTGGATCGTCTCTTTTGTGGCGTTCTTGCGGCCATAGGATACCCAGTTGTTGGCAGATAGCTTGCCACCGATCCGCTCGATCGAGTTGTAGGGGATGCAAAGATTCATCATGCCGCGGAGGTCGCCGATCATCAACTCGAAGCTGATCACCACCACGACTTCGTTGGGCGGCACGATCTGCACGAGCTGCGGATTGCTCTCCACTTGGAGAACCGCCAATTTCAGGTCGAGCACGTTTTCCCAGGCGTGCCGCAATTCTTCAAGGAACAGGCTGGTGATTCGCGAGACCAGCCGCAGTTCGATTTCGGTGAGTGGACGCCGGGCCAACGCGCCCATCTCGCGCCCACCGCCCAACAGCCGATCGATGATGGGATAGAGAATCGACGGGTTAATGTCCAGAATCAGGTTGCCTTCCAGCGGTTCGGCCTTGAGCAGGTTGAAGCAACTGGGGTTTTCCAGACTGAAGACGAACTCGCTGTAGGTCAATTGGTCGACGCTGGTGAGCTTGACCTCGACGATGCTCCGCAACAAGGCCGACAGCGCAGCACCGAAGTTGCGGCCAAAACCCTCGTGGAGCGTCTGTAAAGCCCGCATCTGCTCTTTGCCGACGCGTTCCGGACGTTTGAAGTCGTAGGGGGCAATCTTCTCGCGGCTTATGAGCTTGGGAGATCTGGCAGGCGGCTCGGCGGCCGGCATTTCTTCGCTGCCCATCGCGCTGAGCAGGCTTTCGACTTCCAGTTGCGAGAGGACTTCGGTTGACATGGTTCCATCCCTTGTGGCCTACGTGCGTATCTGGCCGTTCCCGTAAACAACATATTTTAATGTACGTATCTGGCCGTTCCCGTAAACTACGTATTTTTATGTGCGTATCTGGCCGTTCCCGTAAACTACATATTTATAGCTGGTTAATTCGTTCAATCCGCAGGGGCCGCGAGCGTGAAATTTATCGGTGCTGATGCCGATTTCCGCGCCCAGGCCAAATTCGCCGCCGTCGTTGAATCGCGTGCTGGCGTTGATCATCACGGCCGAGCTATCGACTCGGGCGGCGAACTGGCGTG
>JANXQG010000007.1 GCA_025356915.1 Planctomycetota bacterium
TGACATTGAGTTCGGGAATAAGCATAGGTTCCGTGTCGGCGTCGATTTCAACTCTTCTCTTGCAAAACCTACTTATCCCCGATTGGCGGGGAGCGGGAGCCGATAAAGATAGATCTTCCAGGGCGAGTCGATGCGCTCGAATACCCTTTCCAACTCCAGGCCCAATAACGGGGCATTCTCGATTTCCACGGCACTGAGAATGTAGCGGACATCCAGGTTGTAAAGTGCCGCCGTGTCGATTTCGAGCGACTGGATTTTTCGCGTCGCCTGATCTTTGGTCAGCAAGTACTGCGTGCCAAGCTCCGCGGAGAAGAGATAGCAGCGGCTCCCCCATCCGTCAAAATAGCTTTTGATTTCTTCTTTCTTTGCTAGTTCCTTGGAAATCACTTTGCGAAAGCGGTGTTTATACTCAAGCGGATAGTCCATATAATAACCATCAGCCGTATAGAAGCCATTGTAGAGAGCGATGCTGGGGTGCATGCCGAGACTTACGACCCTATAACTATGTTCCGGCTTGCCGATATGGTCTTTAATCTCCGCGAACAGTTCCGACGAGTAGAACTGATGAAAGGAGATCCGTTCTTCACGGATGCCTTGCGCGAGCCAGACCAACTGGATCGCCAGGAGGCTACCAGCCAGGATCCGGCCGGAGCGGACCTTCAGCACGATGTGTTCCAGCGCAGCAGCAAAGACAATGCCCCACAAAGCTGGATGTAGATAATGGACGCGGTCGTACTGGAAAGTCTTCAAGATACCGATGTGACTGGACTGAATCAACTGCCCTGTCCCGTGCCAAGTTGCCAGTCCGTAAACCAACGACAGCGAGCCGTTGATCAGCAAAAGCACAACGACAATGACGAGTGCTGGCGAGCAATTGTCCTCGCCCAGGATCCCCTTCCAGCGCTGCCGCCATGAAATCCGATCGTCCGACGTTCGCTTGGCGGCACAAGACGCCAAGGCAAGAATCGTTGCAAAGAGGATGAACGGAAACTGCATGCTCGCTGCGTGGTATTGCCCTTCAAGCAGGTTCGCTACGCTGGTCTTCAGTGCCGCCCTGAGCGTGGCGTCACGGGTGGCGAACTCCATCCGCATCGAGACATAGTCGGACACGACGAACCAGTTTAGGAAAAGGCGATAGTTGCAGACTAGATATCCACCCACGAAAAGTATCAAGGCCGCAGCCAACCACCCATTGAATCTCCTTGCTGCACGCCAGCGATAGACCAAGTAGATTGCCAACATGGGAACCAACGCATAGCCGATCAACACGAGACTGGAAAAAAATGGAAAGAGGGCCACTACGAGTAGACTGGCCAAATTATGCCTTCCCGAGCCGAGATTTAGTACCGCATAAAACAGCAATGGCTGGCCAGCGATGCAAAGTCCGAGGGGATAAAACGGCAGCAGGGCGAAGGCACAGGCCGCACCGGCGCTTACCCAAGGCGTGCCCGCAGGCAAGACGTAACTTCGCAGCAGCAGGGCCATACCCAACAGGGCAACGATTCGCGCAAGGAACTCATTAAAAACATAGGCGTCAAAGACACTGAGGTAGCGATAGGTGAGCAGAGGCAATTCGTATTCGCTGCCGAGGCAATTGCGCGGAATTCCACCTAGCGGAGGTTCAAAAACGGCATCGCCATGGGCAAAGAACACGTCGCTCTTGGCGAGGAGCGCAGACGCGGGCAGTATGTCGAGGCAATCGTGGATGCGAATCGAGGCATTCTCGCCGCAGTAATAGTGGCAGACCATGACGGCAAGGACCACGGCTGCCGCCAGCCTCATGGATCGCTGGAATCCATGGGCTTGCGGGTTGCCGGGATTCGGTGAGGTGGCGGAATAAATCATCTGTCGCACGAATAGAATTTTTCGACCACCTTCACCACTTCGCACACGCCGTCGAACAAGGTCCTTTGCTCGACCTCGGGGGCTTTGACCCGGGCAAAATCGAACACGCGCCCCGCCACCTCCTCTGAGAGCCGGAAATCGGCTATGAATTCGCGGAAACCCACCATTTTCCTAAGTATTCGC
The DNA here is from genome assembly GCA_025356915.1 of Planctomycetota bacterium. Classification (GTDB taxonomy): domain Bacteria; phylum Planctomycetota; class Planctomycetia; order Pirellulales; family Thermoguttaceae; genus JANXQG01. The sequence goes on from JANXQG010000007.1 coordinate 2,029, forward strand.
TCCACGCACACTACCGTTGGACTCCACCTGGCAGCAGACTTGGATTGTGTCGATCCCGGCCTGGAGATCGGCGGCGACATTGCCGCGACCACCGGCCACGATGCCCAAAAAATCGGCCAGAAGATCGATATACATCTGATTCACGTCGTAACCGCGATGATCGAGGAGGAGTGAGACGCTGCCGTCCACGGCAACGGCAAGCAGCCGCTCTTCTTCCCAGCGATACCGAAGCGTGCCCCGTTCGCCGACAAATTCAAAGCCGCGGGAACGGTCTCGACGGCAGAAGGAAAGATTTAGGGTAGCGGTGACTCCGGCCGGATAGCCGAGCATCAATGCGGCCGTATCGTCGGCGTCACCGTGCAGGGCACCGCTGCGCCGACTGCATCCCGTGACGGTTTCCGGAATCCCCAGGCACCAGTTCAAGAAGTCGATCTCATGGTCAAGTGTACGCAAGGCGCCGCCGCCGAGATCCTTGCGTACGGCATACGACTGCGCGTAGTCTTCCCAGGGATGCCAAAGGGGCAAGTAGCTTTCAAACCACGCCTTGGCATACAACACGCGACCGATGGCACCGGCCAGCAGCGCTTGCCGGGCCGAGGAGTAGGCGGGATGATACCGCATGCAGTACGCCATGCAGCCAGGCGTACCGTAACGAATGCCGTCTTCCACAAGTTGGCTGGCATCTTCGCAGCGGTCGCTGATCGGCTTCTCGACGAGTACGGGAATGCCGGCGGCAATATAGCGGCAGGCCGTATCGGCGTGGAAGCGAGTCGGATTGCAGATAATGGCAAAATCGATTCCGGCAGCTATGGCTTCGGCATCGCTGGTGACCACTTGCGTGCCGGTGGGGGGCACAAAGACGGCGTTGCGTTGCTCGGGCCGACGAACGACGACAGGGGGTGGTGTGCCGAGCGCTACCAGGTTTTGGTAGTGCCGGTGCCCGATGGAACCGAATCCAACGATTGCGCCGCGAAGGTTTTCGATTGACTTCATTCAGCCCAGTTTTTCCTTCTGTTCGGAATGAACCATCTACCGAGCAGCAGAGCCGACACCCTCCTCCGATGGATATTCGACTAAGATCGTTTTCTCTTCCATGTACCAGCGAGTCTCGTGGACCAGTCGCAGGATGTCAAGTTCCGTGCTGAACACCGGCGTATCCTTCATTGCTTCCGCCAAGTGACAAAGTTTGACGAACTTTTCATTCCCCAATGGTTCAAGGATTCGCCCCAACGGAACATGGGCCCACCCTGACTGCCGGACTGGAAGAAACGGGATCTCAGCCTTAAGGCGTTTGCGTATCTCGAACAGGATGCTACCGTCGTCAAAGCCCTTGGCAACGACGCATCCATCGGGATTTATCTGGACACCCCTAATGCTGAATGTGAACGAGGGGTAGTGAAGTTCCCCTAGAACCTTCCGAATGAAGTTGACGTACTCTTGGGTTAATGAATCATTCGGCCATTTGAAAACACAGTACTCAAGTCCAAGATTGGCAGGCGCAACCCAATAGCGAAGGCTTTCACCAAGGACGACTGCGAATTGTTCCTGCATCTGGACGAGTTCATTGACGAAATCCGCACGAAACGGGATCCCCGAAAGCAGGGCGAGAACCTCAAGCCCTTTCGGCCTCGGCTGGCGACTTGCTAAGCTCTCCGGCGTGAAGAGATTTCTTGAGGATTCCAGGTTCGACTCAATAAAATCCCCAGACAACCAGGTCCGGTTTCCAACCTCTTCATATGCTTTTGCCAGCATACGAAAATGCTGATCTGCAATATCCGACCGTTTAGTCATCATTGTTTGATCCCCAACCACAATCAGATTAGGTTCGCTAAGTTCAGCATCGAAAATACCTCGGCCTTGGAAAGGAGGTTCTCGTCAGAACGGAGCGGTTTGGTGAGTTTCGGAAACTTATCGTATGAGGCGTAGCGCTCGCGGATTTCCTTAGGCATCATGTCAAGGATGTCTGGCAGGATCACGTATGATTTACCATCAAACACTGTGCGCGGAGCCTCGTTTTCGGTAACAAGCTCTTCATACAGCTTTTCGCCAGGCTTGTTGCCGATCACTACGAACTGAAACGGCTTATCCCCGCTGATCACTTTTGCCAGGGTCAGAATATCGCAGCTCCCCATGCTCATGACGAAAATCTCACCACCAACCATCTGGGCGGAAACGGCAAGGCACAGTTCCACTGCCTGAGACATGGAAATGAAATAGCGGGTCATCTCCGTTGAGGTGATGGTCAGGGGAAGGTTATTTGCCAACTGCCGCTTGAATATCTGCAGCACTGAACCGTTGGAGTTGAGGACATTGCCGAAACGAACGCAGGCAAATCGTGTCTTGTGACTGCCGGCATGGAGGCCGGCGGCAATGAACAGACGCTCGCCGAGAAGCTTGGTTGCTCCCATGGTGCTCGTTGGATTGACCGCCTTATCGCTGCTGGTAAAAATGACACGTTCCACGCCGGCAGCTATCGCCGCCTGTATGATGTTGTTGGTCCCAACGATGTTCGTCTGCATTGCCTCGAATGGGTTATACTCTGAAAGATAGACATGTTTCAGAGCTGCGCAATGAAATACTATCGCAACTCCCTCCATGGCACGCCTGACTCGGATTTCATCCCGCACGTTTCCTACAAACAGCCTCAAACGGTCACGACCTCTATCCTTGAACTCCTGATCAAGCCGAAAAAGGCCGTCTTCACTCTGATCGAAGGCGCAGACAACATGGTCCTCGTCCAGTAAACGTTGTACCAATGCGAAGCCAACAGACCCGCAAGCTCCGGTTACCAAAATACGTGAAGCAGATGAATTCATTGCAGTTCTCTTCCTTTGCCAGATTTCTTTACTTTCCAATCAGTCCAGATCACCCCACCTGAAATACTCCCCGGCGCCCACATCACGGGTCAGTCGCCTCTCGATGAGCCTCTTTTCTTGGAACGGTTCGATTCCATCCAAAGGACAGGGTCTCAGCATTTCCAAATCTTCCGATGATAGAAGGGCACCCTTCTTTATGTCGCGGCTTGCCCTGATACTCCGGCGTTGGAGGACAACCGTATCGCGCTCGTTGTCCTCGGTCTTTTTTACGCCATCGCCAAGTGCAGCCTCAAGTTCCCGCGTCCTTTCCACCATCTCGCGCCAGGTTTTCGGTGTCATGGAGAAAGGGTGATCCGGCCCTTCACGATCCGTAGAATCAGTGAAGTGCTTCTCTATTACTCGTGCCCCTAAGGCAACCGCACCCAACACGGAAACATATCCCGGCATGTGATCGCTCAACCCTAAAATGACTCCCGGGTAGATGGATTCATAGGTACGGAGGACATTAAGTTGCAGATAGGTATAGTTATTGTCTTCAGCAGTATAGTTGGTATTGCATTGCAGCAATACCAGGTTCGGAGTGATTGCAAGAACCGTGTCCGCTGCCCTCCGGACATCTTCGAGTGAAGATGCGCCCGTAGCGAGAAGCAGCGGCTTACCCTTTGAGGCCATATACTCAATGATTTCAAGCCAGGTAATATCCCCGGAGCCTACCTTATAGGCCGGCACAAACGGGTCCACGTAATCTACCAGATCAAGGGAGTATGGGCTGGTGAAAAATGTAATCCCTGCCGCGGCGCATGTTTCTTTCAATGCGGCGGTCCAGTCACGATTGAGCGATGCGTCTTCATAGGTCTCGTAAACCGATTTCTTCCAAGAGGCTTGGTGGGATTGCCTTCCCCCGAGTTCCCGGAACCCGTGATCGCTCACGAGGGAACCTGC
>JANXQG010000145.1 GCA_025356915.1 Planctomycetota bacterium
GTCCACAAGGACAACCCCTTGGACTCAATCTCCATCGAAGAGTTAGCCGAGATCTATGGCGAAGGGGGAAGGATCACCCGCTGGTCACAATTGGGCGTCGATCCTAAGCTGCTGAGTAATGATACGATCATCCGCGTCAGCCGGCAGAACAGTTCGGGAACCTATGTCTATTTCCGCGAAGCGGTGATGGGCAAGACTCGCGACTATAAGCTCGGCTCGATCGATCAGAACGGTTCGGTTGATGTCGTGGCCCTAGTCACCAACACGCCGAGTGCCATCGGCTATAGCGGCATGGGATACTCCTCCCTGGGGGTGAAGATGCTGAAGATTTCCAAGCACAAAGGAATGCCAGGCATTGCCCCGACGGTCGAGAATGCCAAGAAAGATAAAGATAAAGGCGGCTATCCGATTACCCGGCCACTGCTACTTTACACTGTCGGCGAGCCCAAGGAAAAGGCCAAGCAGCTCCTCGACTGGATAATGGACAAGCCGGGCCAGAAAGTCGTCGTGGAGTTAGGATACGTGCCCGTGGCCCCTTGTGAATGACCCGTTCGATGTAATTGTCACGGCGTGAACTTACTGCGGTCGGCGACTTCCGCCTGAATGACGATTGTCTTGCTATCGCGGAAGATTTCCAGCGATACTTTCTTGCCGACCTCAATCAGGCCGACGAGATTCACTAGATGTGCGTCGTTGTCGACCTCCGTGCCGTCGAGTTTCATAATCACGTCGTCCCTGCGAATGCCGGCAGCTTCGGCCGGTCCGCCGCGTGTGACCGTCACCACCCGCGTGCCCATCATCCGGGTGAGGCCCAATTCGGCAGCCATGGCCGGACCGAACTTGGCGTCGAGACTCACGCCAAGAAACGCTCGCGTTACTTTGCCGGAGTCGATCAACTGTCGGGCCACGCCCATGAAGAGATTGATGGGGATCGAGAAGCCAATCCCCTCGTTGCCGCCGGAACTGCTGGCGATGGCCGTATTGATGCCGATTACCTCGCCGTGCAGGTTGCACAACGGGCCGCCACTGTTGCCGGGATTGATCGCCGCGTCGGTCTGCAAAAAATTCTGGAAGCGAACCGAGTCGTCGCCCAATTCAAGAGCGTGCCGCCCGCGGGCACTGATGATGCCAAACGTGACCGAGTGGCTCAGACCGAAGGGGCTCCCCGCAGCAAGTACGAAGTCGCCAATCTCCATCCGATCGCTGTCGCCGATCGGGGATGCGATCAAATCGGGCGCCTCGATAGCCAGCACGCCGACGTCGGTCTCTTCGTCTCCCTGCACTCGCTGTGGATACAGTCGCCGGCCGTCGGCCAGATGAATGCGAATGCCAGTGGCTGGAGCGTCACGAAAGACGTGCCGGTTGGTGAGCACGTAGAAACGACCCTTCCGCTGGATGATCACTCCGGAGCCGGATTGCTCGGCTTGCCGATCGTGGTTGTGCAGCAACGTCTGCTGCGGGACATCGGCTTCAATATGGACCACGGTCGCGCCGATGAGCTTCGCGACCGTCTTAAGTACCGTAGCCTGAGCCTCCAGCACGGGGGCGTTCTGCTCGAGAATCCGCTGCAACTGGGCACGAGCCTCGGGCGATGTGACCGGATGTTGGGCACTGAAGGTCTCGATCTTTGCAGCACGAACAGGCGAGACGCTCAGGGCTGTGATGCCAAGCAGCAGAGTTCCCCAGACGCAGGTCACGGAGGTCCGCGCTAGCCACAACTTTCGGCGTTTCGACATCACCGCTGACGCTCCTTTGCTTCGACGGAACATTCCAGGCCATGGACAGACCCATGGGATGAATCCGGAGATTCATCCTACAAAACTCCGCGCCAGCCCTTATCAGGAATATCGATTAGGATACGTCCAGCTCGATGTCGTTGATCGACAATTCGGAATCGCCGTTGGACGAATCCAGCAACCGGCTCCAGTCAACGTCGGAGGAACTGCCGTTGTTGGCACCTTGCCGTTCGGCCTCGCGCTGACACTTGATGCAGCACGTGGCGTAGGGCAGTGCGTTAAGCCGGGCCATGGGAATGCCCATGCCGCAGCCTTCGCAGGTACCAAAGTGCCCAGAGCGCATTCGCTCCAGGGCATACTCGATGCTGGATAGTTCACGGCTTTCGACCTCGGCTAACTGCGAGCTGATTTCGTCCTGAACGGAATCCAGTGCGGCATCAACCATGTCGCCGGAAGTTTGGGCCCTCAGTTCTTTGAGTAGGCTCAAGTCGCCTGCCAGGGCATTGCGGAGTGCGTCGCGCCTTTTGACGAGCACTTGGCGCATGCTCAGAATCGCGTCTTTGCGGCTCATAGGATTCACCTTGGTGTCCGATTCGGGCTGCGCTGAAGGAAGGATACCCCCAGAGTAGTCGTAGCCGAACCCCCTTCTTAAAAATGTGTTAATTCCGGATAGTTACCTTGTGGCGCCGAAAGATGAGCCCGACACCACCGGAGCAACCAAACTATACTACGCAAGTCGAAGCAATAAGGCTCAAAAAAATCTAAAAATATTTCCGCCGCCGGCTCGCAAGCTGCTGAACCAATCATAAATGCTTCCAAGGCAAGCAGTTGCAACAAATTTGCGAATCCTGGTTTACCGCTCCCCGAGGAAGATTATCCGGGACACTCGGCAGCCAGTGTGCGCCTTGTCCAGATCGGTTGGGATAGCCTCCCTCGATTTCCGTCCGGCATCGCTATCCGATAATCGGCAAAACCGGCACAGATCATCAGCTCTTTTTTATCGATGACCAATACTTCCGAGAATGCGCCTTTTCAACTTTGACGCGACACCGACCGCAAGCTAAATGCCGTAGAGGGTTTTATTGTAAACGGTTAAGTAGTTTCTAGTGTGAAAAATGGCCAACGGCAAGTGTAGGGCGGGACGAGCGCAGCGAATACCACATTTTTTCAGCAAATCGTCTAATCCTCAACCAGTACGATTCGGATAAGTTCAATCCGTACAGAGAACAAAAATGGTCCGAATGCTATCATCGTCGTCCATACTTTCATCGAATCCAGGTTTTCTGGTTCTACGCGTACGGGGGGCGACCCGCGATGGACAGGTCGTGCGTCTCCAATCGACGAAATGCACGATCGGATCGGGCCCCCATTGTACTCTGCGATTGCGAGCCGACAACATAGGGGCGGTTCATTGTCTGATTCTCCGTGGCCCGAGCCGAACGGTGGTCCGGCGCTGGTCGCCCGACACGCGGTTAAATGGCCGAGACTTCACCGAGTCGGCACTGCAAGCAGGCGATTGCTTGAGCATTGGGGCCATCGAACTGGAGGTGGTTGAGACCGCGCAACTTGGCCTGCCTAATGAGAACTTGCGAGAACAGCAGCGCATGATCGACCAGCAGTTGGCCCAGATCCAGGGTCGCCTTCGTTCACTAGATGAACAACAGGTTGAATGCGATGCCACGAAGTCGAATTTTCAGGCCCGGCAGTCTGAACTCGACCTGCTTCAAGCTAAGTGGGAATCGCAAAAGGCCCAGTCGCAGGCTGATCTGGCTACGCGCGCGGCCGAACTGGACGCCCTGCAAGTCGAGCTCGATTCGGCCTGCGCTGCCCTGGATAACGAGCGTAGTGAGTGGGAGTCGCGGCGCGGCAAAGCACTCACTGCCCGGTCAACGGAAGCCGAACAACTTGCGGCCCAGCAAGCCGAGTTGAATCTCCAGCGTCGGGCCTTGGAAGATCAGCAGGCCGCCTGGGAAACGCGGAAGTCGGAACTGGAAGATCAGCAGGCCGCCTGGGAAACGCGAAAGTCGGAAATTGCCGAGCAGGCCGCAGCGCATGAGGCCGAACTACAGCGTCTTCGCGAGGAATTTGAGTCCGCACGCGAAGTGCTGGCCGGCGAACGTCTCCGATGGGAATCGCAACAAAACGAGGCATTGGCTGCCCGGTCAACGGAAGCCGAACAACTTGAGGCCCAGCAAGCCGAGTTGAATCTCCAGCGTCGGGCCTTGGAAGATCAGCAGGCCGCCTGGGGAACGCGAAAGTCGGAACTGGAAGCTCAGCAGGCCGCCTGGGAAACGCGGAAGTCGGAACTGGAAGCTCAGCAGGCCGCCTGGGAAGCACGGAAGTCGGAACTGGAAGCTCAGCAGGCCGCCTGGGAAGCACGGAAGATTGTCGCGGATCAGACGCTGGATGATCGCGTAGCGGGGCTGGATGCCTTGCGTGTCGACCTCGAATCGCAACGCGTTTCGCTGGAGAAGGAGCGTCGGCTGTGGGAGACGCAACTTCGGGACGCCACGGCCATCCAGTCGACGGAAGCCGAGCATCTAGCTACCCGAGAAGCCATAAGCGATACAGAAACGAAGCCTGTTGCCGAAGCCGAGACCGCGAAAATCACCACCCCGTCCACCGCTGCGCCCGTCGATCTGTTAGCCATCTTGCGGCGGACCGGCTTTAAGATCGATCAGGTGGAAGAGAAAGAGCAATCCGAAAACCTCAAGGACGAGACCCCGGATAGCGGGCAGGCAGAAGAGTTGTCCATCGACATTTCGACTCCTGTCCCGCGTCCTCGGAAACCCGTGGGGCTGGGCGGAGAGGAAGAAGTATCGATCGACGAATATATGTCGCACTTACTGGCTCGGTCGCGAGGCGATTCGGCACCATCGTCTGATCCGACTACCAGTCTGTTTCAATCGCCGTCTGCCGTCTCGCCTGTCGCTGCGCCCCGGCCGTCCTCGATCCCCGTTGTGCCTGAACCGCAACCCGAACATTCCGAGCCGGGCGAACTGGTGGAGATGGCACCTCGTGCCGTTGCTGCGGAAAAGCTGGTTGACTTGCAAGCGATGCGTCAATTGGCCAACCTTTCGGCCAAGACCGCCTTGCACAAGCACGAAAGCAAGCGGCTTTCTGGCAATACGCGAGCAAAGCTGCTGGTGACGAGCATATCGGTCGTGGCCGGCGCGTCGCTTATGGTCATTTATTTATTGCCCGGGGCGCCCCAGATTGCGATCCATGGTGCAGTCGCGTCGTTGGCTGTTGCGCTGCTCTGGGGAGTACGCTACGTGTCGTTGACGTCGCGCGTTGCCGGCGAGCGGTTGGCCTACATGAACCGCCACATCAATGCGGGCGAGGAGCCTGCGGCGGATGTCAATAAAGAGAATTGATCATCGCGATCGAGTAGCGGGAACACAACTCAAAAACCCCGCGAGGCCCGCACGTCGTCGAAGTCGCGGAGGTGATAATCGATGCCGACATAGTCCAGCACGCGGCAAAGACCGCGCAGGGCGACACCCATTCCGTCCGGCCCGCTGAAACCGCCAAACTGACCGCCGCCTT